>JAZNTC010000041.1:0-6377 GCA_045591605.1 Acutalibacteraceae bacterium
GGCCGCTGTGTGCGAGAGTGGGGAGGAGCGCCCGTGCGGCGTGTGCCCTGCCTGCCACAAGGCGATGGGCGGCGGTCATCCCGATATTGAGGAGATCGGCGGCGACGGCACAGCCCGTTCGTTTCATATTGATGTGGTGCGTGATCTCAGGGAGCGCGCCTACGTGTTGCCCAACGAAGCACCGCGCCGCGTGATGATCCTTTGCGGTGCGGACGGCATGACCAACCAGGCACAAAACGCACTGCTGAAAATCTTGGAAGAGCCGCCACCGCGCCTGCTCTTTATGCTGACGGCGGAAAACCGTTCGCTGTTGCTTCCCACGGTGCAATCGCGCACGGTGACGGTGTCGTTGCACGGCGTGTCGGAAGGGGAGGCTCTTCCGTGGCTGAAAAGCCGGTTGCCCTCGGCAGGGGACGACGAGTTGAAGCAAGCACTCGCGCTGTATGACGGCTGTCTTGGTCGTGTGCTCGGCGCGATGGAAGGGGACGGTCTTGCCAAGGTGCAGGCGCTCGCATCCGACATTGCGCTGTCCATTCCCGCGCCGCGCGAATGGACACTCACGGCGGCGATCGCACCGCTGGATCAAAAAGACAAAACGCTGACCGACGACGTGTTGGCGGCATTGGTGTTGCTGTTCCGCGATGCGTTGGCGGTGGCACAAGGGGTGCGCACCCGTCCCGTTTCGGCGGCTGCAACGACTCTTTCGGAGCAACTGCCCCCCGCACGGTTGGCGGCGCTGGTGGAAGCGGTGCGCGATTTGCAGAACGCCCGTCGACGCAACATCAACCACACGCTGTTGCTCACCTTGATGAGCGCCCGGTTGCGTGCGGCGGCAGGACGCGATTGATTGTAAACAGTAAGGAGAAGAGTATGACACAAATTGTAGGGGTACGTTTTCGCGACGCAGGAAAGACGTACTATTTTGAGCCGGCAGGGCACACCTTGTCGGTGGGCGATTTGGTGGTGGTGGAAACCGCGCGCGGTTTGGAATGCGGCACGGTGGCGATCCCCAATCGCAACGTTGAGGACGAAACGGTCACCCAACCGCTCAAAGCGGTGGTGCGCCTTGCGAACGACGAAGACAAAAAGCAACTGAAAGTCAACGAGGAACGTCGCCGCCACGCGATGCAACTGTGTCGCGAGCGGATTGAAGCGCACAAGCTGGAGATGAATCTGGTGGATGCGGAATATTCGTTTGACAACACCAAACTGCTGTTTTATTTCACCGCCGAAGGGCGTGTGGATTTCCGCGAATTGGTGAAGGATCTGGCATCCGTGTTCCATCTGCGCATTGAATTGCGCCAGATCGGTGTGCGCGATGAAGCAAAGATGCTGGGCGGACTCGGCATTTGCGGTCGCCCGTTTTGCTGTTCGGAATTTCTGCCGGAATTTGTGCCGGTATCCATTAAAATGGCGAAGGAACAAGGGCTGTCTTTGAACCCCACCAAAATCTCGGGCACCTGCGGTCGCTTGATGTGTTGCTTGAAATACGAGCAAAATGCCTATGAATCGCTGTGGCGTTCCACCCCGAAAAACGGGTCGGCCGTCATCACCGAAGAAGGGCGCGGTGTGGTGTGCGAAGTGAGTTTGCTCACGGGCATGCTCAAAGTACGATTGGATAAAGCCCCTGATTCGCCCCCCATCAGCGTGCCGGTTTCCGCGGTGAAAATGGTGCGCGCCGGCGGAAAACCGCAGGACGAAAACAAAGACGACGAATAATTTGCATAAAGGAGATAATACCCATGTCCGGACATTCCAAGTGGAACAACATCAAACGTAAGAAGGAAAAAACCGACGGTCAGCGTGCCAAAATCTTCACAAAGATCGGCCGTGAACTGGCGGTGGCGGTGAAAGAGGGCGGCAGTGCCGACCCGGCAGCCAACTCCAAGTTGAAGGATGCGATTGCCAAAGCCAAAGCCAACAACGTGCCCAACGAAAACATTGAGCGCGTGATCAAAAAGGCGGCAGGCGAAGGCGGCGAAAACTACGAAGCGTTGCAGTATGAGGGGTACGGTCCCAGCGGTATCGCCGTGATCGTGGAAACCTTGACCGATAACCGCAACCGCACCGCCGGTGATATCCGCCACTATTTCGACAAGTTTGGCGGCAACCTCGGCCAAAGCGGCTGTGTGTCCTTTATGTTTAACCAAAAGGGTGTGCTCGCCATCGAAGCGGAGGGTCTGGACGAAGATCAGGTGATGGAAGACGCGCTGGAAGCCGGTGCGGCAGATTTTGCCGCAGACGGCGACGTGTTTGAGATCACCACCGAACCCGACGATTTCTCTGCGGTGCGCGATGCGCTGGAAGCGAAAGGCTATGCATTCGTTTCCGCCGAAGTGGAAATGGTACCGGACGTGTACACCGCCATCACCGATCCCGACTTGGTGATCAAGATGGAAAAACTGCTGGATGCGCTGGATGACAACGACGACGTGCAAAACGTCTGGCACAACTGGGATCGCCCCGAAGAAGAGGAATAAAGCAAAAAGCGCTGTCACGCATGTGACAGCGCTTTTTTACGCTTGTTTCAACGCCGCTTCCAGCCCTTTTGCCAACTGGTCGGGGCAGGAGGTGCCTTTGAATCCGCAACGGATTCCGCTCAAACGGCGAATTGCCTCGTCGGCGGTCATGCCGTCCACCAGCGCCGCCACGCCCTGCGTGTTACCGCTGCAACCGCCCTCAAACCGCACGTGGCGCACAATACCATCCTCCAAATCAAACGAAACACTGCGCGAGCAAACCCCCTGTGTGCGATACGAAAATGTCATAAAAACCATCCTTTCCGAAACACAGAAAATTATCTTCTTCATCACAGTATAAAGGGTTGACAGGGGATATGTCAAGAGGGGAAAATAAGGCTGTAAGGAGAAAGCGAGGTGTAGCGAAGAACAAACGCAACAAAATTTTAAAAAAGGACTTGACACCGTTGCCGCGGTGTGCTATACTACCCTTCGCACACAAATGCGGCTTTAGCTCATCTGGTAGAGCGCCACCTTGCCAAGGTGGAGGTAGCGAGTTCGAGCCTCGTAAGCCGCTCCAAAAGAAAACAGTCGTCCAACGGACGGCTGTTTTTCTTTTGCCGAAAGGCTCGAGGCTTGAACAGCGGGCACGGTCGAAGAAACGTCATCTCGAAGTATCAGCACCGTGCCCCCGAAGAACGAACTGCGTTCGTTCTTCCCAAACCCCTTCGCGGATAGGATGAGCGAAGCGAAGAGAACAGTCCGGTGGACAGGACACGGTTGAAGACAGTTTTTTCCGAAGTTGCTGTACCGTGTCCCCAAAGAACGGACGTTGTCCGTTCCTTCCTACCGGATGCGTTATCCGGCGTGCGTGCCGAGGCGGAGCCGATGGGCGAGCCTCGTAAGCCGCTCCAAAAGAAAACAGTCGTCCAACGACGCGTCTTTTGTTTTTTATAGCCTGCGTGTTACATGCCGAATCTTAATGTCCGATAAGCACAGAAAACGCCGTGTGCATTCGCCCTTGCACTTGCGGAAAAAATGTGCTATGATAACCTCGCAACCCAAAAAGGAAGTGGTTTGATGGAGATCCTTTTTTCCTCGCTCAACCAGATGGCATTCTTGTTTTTTCTCATTGCCGCCGGGTTCTTGCTGGTCAAATGGCACGTAATCCCGTCGGAGGCGAGCCGCGTGTTGGCAAAACTTGAAAATGCCGTGTTCATTCCGGCGCTGGTGATGGGCACGTTTATGGAACACTTCACGGTGGACAAACTCACCGCTTCGGCGCGGCTGGTGATGGTCAGCGCATTGATTTTGGTGGTGGTGATTCCGCTTTCCGTTCTTTTGCCGCGCCTACTCACGCGTGACCGCTTCACGCAGAACATCTACACCTACGGCCTTGCGTTTTCCAACTTCGGGTTTATGGGCAATGCCGTTGTGGCGGCAATGTTCCCCGATGTTTTCATGGAATATCTCGTCTTTGTCATTCCGTTGTGGATTGCCATCTATTTGTGGGGTGTGCCGAAACTGCTCATCCCGGCGGAAGAGGGCGGTGCGCACGGGCTGTGGGAAAAGGTCAAGCCGTTTTGTAACCCGATGTTCGGCGGCATGCTGATCGGCATGGTGCTCGGACTGCTGAATTTGCCGCTTCCGTCGTGGTTTGTCGGCGCGGTCGGTGCGGCAGGCGACTGTATGTCCCCCATTGCCATGTTGCTCACCGGCATCACGGTGGCATCGGTGGATGTCAAAAAACTGTTCGGCAACGGCAGTGTGTACATTCTGTCGGTGGTTCGTCTGGTGGCCGTTCCGCTGGCGGCAATCGGCATCTTCACCCTCTTGCCGCTGACCCGTACCGAATTCGTGTGTGCGGTCTGCTCGCTTGCGATGCCGCTCGGGCTCAACACCATCGTGGTGCCCAGCGCCTACGGCAAAGATCCGTCCACTGCGGCCGGTATGGCAGTGGTGTCCCATCTGCTGTCCTGCGGCACCATTCCCGTAATCTTTTGGCTGATGATGCGCCTCATATAATATGTACTATATATAAAGGGGGAAATGGCATGAACGGTTGGCGAATACGCGGCGGTGTGTTACCTTTGCATACGCCGTGCGTAATGGGCATACTGAATGTGACTCCCGACAGCTTTTCGGACGGTGGGCAATTCAACACCCCCGACTTGGCAGCAAATCACGCCCGTGAAATGGCAGGAGCCGGCGCCGCCATCATCGATATCGGCGCACAGTCCACCCGTCCGGGCGCAACATTGATGTCGGCAGATGAGGAATGGGCGCGGCTCGCCCCTTGCTTGGAGGCGGTGTTGCGCGCGGTGGATACCCCCGTATCGGTGGATACCTTCCACCCGACGGTGGCGGAGAATGCCCTCGCCATGGGTGCCCACGTCATCAACGACGTGTCGGGCAGTGAGCACAACGGCATGCTCGGCTTGGTGGCGGCACACGAAGCAGGCATCGTGTGTATGCGCACGGGGGATACGGCAAGCCGCACGGCATCGCCTGCCCAAACGGTGGCGGACATGCACGCGTATATGCGCCGCGTGCTGGCGATGGGATTGCCGCAGGAGGCGATCTGTTTCGACGTGGGAATCGGTTTCGGCAGTTCCACCGCAGGGGATCTGGCGCTGATCGCGCAGTTGCCTGCGTTTGCGGAATACGGATGTCCGCTGTTGGTGGGCGCTTCACGCAAACGCGTGGTGCGCGATGTGTGCGAGGATCTGTTGATCGGCAGTGTCGCGTTGCACACGGCGGCGATGATGAACGGGGCAAAAATTGTGCGTGCACACGACGTGGCCGAAACGGTAGCGGCGGCACGTGCGGTAGCGGCAATAAAAGGAGCGTATAATATATAATGGATAAAATTATAATCAAAGGGCTTCGTGTCTATGCCTATCACGGCGTGAAGGATGCGGAAAAGGAAAAAGGGCAGCCGTTTGAACTGGATATTACCTTGCAGTTGGATCTGTCGGCGGCAGGCGCCACCGACGATCTCACGCGCACGGTCAACTATTCCACCGTGTCCAAACGCATCGTGGCGGTGATGCTGGCGGAAAAGAACGATCTCATCGAACGCGCCGCCACCCGTGTGGCAGAGATGGTGTTGGCGGAATTCCCTGTGGAGGAAGTTACCGTCTGCCTCAAAAAGCCGCGCGCACCCGTGCCGGCGGATTTCGACTATATGGCGGTGGAGATTACACGTCGCAGGGAGGATATGGTATGAGAGCGGTGCTCGGACTCGGCGCAAACCTCGGAGAGGCGCCTGACACCTTGCGTGCCGCGGTGGAAGCGATTGGGCATCTGCCGCACACGGCAGTCGCAGCGGTATCGTCGGTATATCTCACCGCCCCCGTCGGCTATGCCGACCAGCCGGATTTCCACAACATCGTGATAACGGTGGAAACCACCCTCACACCGCACGCCCTGCTTGGCGGTTGTCTCGGCATCGAAGCGGCGCTCGGTCGGGTGCGCACCTTCCGCAATGCGCCGCGCGTAGTGGATATTGATCTGTTGCTGTACGAAGGGTACACCGAGGAGAGCGAAGAACTCACCGTACCGCACCCTCGCATGATGGAACGCGCCTTTGTACTGGTGCCGCTTCAGGAACTGTTTGCGGATGGTGTGGCGCTCGGTGTGCCGTTCGAGGCAACTGCATCGCCGGACGTGCGACGTATAGGTGCGTTGTGAGCCTAAAAATTGGTGTTTTTACCACCCGTTTTCCACAAGATATTGTGCCCTGAAAAATTTTTGAAAAAAACTTAAAAAAATTGAAAAAAAGGGTTGACAAATGGGGACGGTTTTGATATTATAGTCGAGCACCCCACAAAACGGGGATGCAAAAGGACCTTGAAAATTAAACAACGTAAAGACGAAAGTAGAACAAAACACTACCCGTTAATTCGCAGGAGCACG
>JAZNTC010000042.1:0-16395 GCA_045591605.1 Acutalibacteraceae bacterium
CGAACCGTTAAATCGTGCCGCAAACTGCGACCGAGCACCCTCCCGTAACTTTTGCGGTTTCGCCGCAGGTGAAATGGCAGGTGTTCAACCTGCCAAGAAAAAGTTACACGGATTTCGCCGAAGGCGAACATCCCGACACCGGCACCAACAACGCACCTCACCCTTTTGGGTGGGGTGCGTTGTTCTTGTTGTGTGGTCCCACACGCGAACCGTTAAATCGTGCCGCAAACTGCGACCGAGCACCCTCCCGTAACTTTTGCGGTTTCGCCGCAGGTGAAATGGCAGGTGTTCAACCTGCCAAGAAAAAGTTACACGGATTTCGCCAAAGGCGAACATCCCGACACCGGCACCTCAAGGGAAAGGCTGACAGACAGGTGAGGACACCTGTCCCTACAACCCTGTCCCAAACAAAAAAAGAACCCGACACGTCGGGTTCTTTTTTACCATTGTTTCTTATGTTGCGGACACACCGGCGCATTCGTCGCAGAGCGCGCCGCCTTCGCCATCCCAGTTCATGTAGCCGTAGGAGTCGCACTCGTCACACCAGCCGCAATCCCAGTAACAGGTGTAGCAGAGATTATACTCGTTTTCCACACAGGACGCGATTTCATCGCCGCATCCCTCACAGACCCCTTGCGGCATGTCGGCGGAAGGACAGCAGGGAGCGCACAGCGCTGTGCCTTCGATATAGTGCACGTAGCCGAACTCACCGCACTCGTCGCACTCGTCGCTCTCCCAGTAGCAGGTGTCGCACACCTTGTGCTCGAAATAGGGTCTCAACTCGTGCGTTTCGCGGCACAGATCGCAGGCGCCGACCTCCACCTCGGTGTCGGGCTCAGTGCCGGGCACAGAGGGATTCGAGGAGCCGCCTGCACACGCGGTGCACAGGCTGTTGTCGTCCAGATAATCGAACGTGCCGCACTCGTGGCACTCGTCACACGCCCAGAAGCAGTCCGTGCACACGTTGTGTCCTTTGTATTCACGCACCGCTTCGGCTTCGTTGCACATATCGCACAGCGTCACCTTGTTGGCACACTCTTCGCACTTGCCGTTTTGCACCTCGGCAAAGTCACCGCAGTCGCTGCAGAAATCGTAGTCATCGTAGCAATCCGAGCACAGATCATAGTCGCCCTTCGTGTCCACAGCTTCTTGTTCACCGCACATATCGCAGGTCGGCGCACAGTTGGATTCCACCTCGGAAATGAAGGATTCCATCTCGTCTTCGGTAATCTTGGTCTCACCGATCTTGTTAAACGCGACCTTCAAGCGGGTCTCGCCGTCGTCGTTCTTAAATTTGAACTGCACGGCGGTGAGCTGTTCTTCCTTCACCGTAAACACAATCGTCACCGACTTGTCTTTCGCGGTATAGGTGAAGGTGGAGCCCTTGATTGCCAAGGTCATGCCCTCGCAACAAGTATCGCAAGCCGCATTGAAATCGCTCTCCGCAAAGGAGTTGGGATAGAAGGGCGCAACCGTCGCTATATCCATCAACGCTTCCCAGTCGATATCCTTTTCGCCGAACGCGCTTTCCCAATCGGCCAGACACCACATCGTGTCGGTTTCCGCGGTCCGTTTTGCGTAGTCTCCATAGTGATAGGTGTACCCCGTGCCGTCGGCAAAAAGCGCCTTGTATTCTTCGCCTTCTGCCAGCCAAACGAGGTTCGACGGGGTCTCACGGTCAAAGAGGAAACGCATGGAAACGGTGCCTCTTTCCACCGCCAATTCACCGCTCGCCTCCGTGGACGTGGAGGTGATTGTCACGCTCTTCGCGCCGAAGGTGGCTTTCACCGCCGCCGCCAGATCGCTGTAAGCCAGTTCTTCCTTCTCCGGCTCTTCTTGGGGGAACAGACCGAACCAATCGGTCATAAAGCCGGCAACCACACCGCCGGCAAGCGCCAACACCACCACGATCAACACGATGATGAGCGGCAACTTGTTCTTCTTTTTCTTTTTGGGCACTTCCGCCACGGGAGCCGGAGCCGCTACAGGCTCGGCCACAGCCACCGCCGCCGGAGCCACCACGGGTGCAGGCTCGACCACGGGTGCAGGCTCTGCCACGGGTGCAGGCTCTGCCACGGGGATGGGCTCTGCCACGGGTGCAGGCTCGACCTGCTGTTGCGCGCCGCAACCGGTGCAGAAACGGGCATCATCTTCCAGTTTCGTGCCGCAATTCGAACAAAATTTCATACTACACTCCTCCTAAACACATGATTTGTGCTATGTACCTCTATATAATAGCAACATTTTTGCGTTTCGTCAATGCTGCTTTTCGGCTTTTTTGCGATTTCAGCCTTTTTCGTAGCAACGGCGGACGATGGCTTTCATCTCGTCCCAATGGGCTTCCATATCCGCCGCCAGCGCGAGCTGAGAACGGCAACGGATGAGGTTGTGTTCGGGATACTTCGTTTTGAAGTATACGTCACCCTGCAGATAGTCGGTGAGAAAACGCATTGCCAATTCCAGTGTCATCATCTTGGCGCCTTCGGGCAACAGCATCACTTCTTCAAGCGGCAGGCGACCGCCGCACCCCGCCAAAAAGCCTTTGGCATACGCTTCGTACATGGTGAGGTTGATCGCCACGCGGCTGAGATCGGTTTCGTCCTCGGCGGCGGTGTTTGCGCCGAAACGGATGGCATCGCCGAAATCGTTGACCGAATAGCCGGGCATCACCGTGTCGAGATCGATCACGCACAGGGCGGTACGGGTGGATTTATCCAACATGACGTTGTTGAGTTTGGTATCGTTATGTGTCACGCGCAAGGGCAAACTGCCTGCTTCACGCGCATCCTCCAACACGCTGTAAAAATCTGCACGGGATTTCAGGAAATCCGCCTCGCGTTTCACCTGCGCCGCACGACCGCACACATCCGCTTCCAACGCTTTCAGGAAATTTTGATACCGCACGGGGGTGTTGTGGAAATCCGGAATGGTCTCGTGCAACTCCTTCGCCGGGAATTCGCTGAGATCGCGCTGGAACTGGCCGAACGCTAACCCTGCCTGGTAGAAATCTTCCGCACTTTCGGGCGCATCCAGACAAATGGCATCCTCAATGAATTCATACATACGCCAGCATCCGTTGGCATCGGTGTGGGTGTAGCCGCCATCCAACGTGGGGATCATGTGCAGCACACGGCGACGATCGCTCGTGCGCTCTTGCAAATAATCGGTGACCTTTTTGATGTTTTCGGTCACCCATTCGGGATTCTTGAACACGTTGGTGTTGATCGCCTGCAACACGTAGCGATGCAGATGTCCTCGTTCATCCTTGCAGGTGATGAGAAACGTGGTGTTGATGTGCCCGTTTCCGTGGGGAACGTACGCTTCGGGTGATCCCCTCATGGCGAACCGCTCTAACGCCACCGCAGATTGCGACAAACGAATACTGGTTTTCATGTAGCAGTACCTTCCTTTTTTGTTTTTTGGCGATCTGTTTTGCGCCGTTTTGGTAAGAATTGCATACCACTCCTATGCATTATATCATCCTTTTTTTGCTTTGTCCAGTTATAAACGGCTTTTCGGCAAAGGAAAAGCACCGCCTCACGGCGGTGCTCGGGTTATCCGTTCAACGTATTTTCAATGTACGCGATTACATCGGCAGGGGGAATCTCCATCACGTGAGCAATCTCCCCGTACAAAAGGTGCTCCGCCTCCTGCATGATGCGCTCGTCGGCAAGATGCAGGCGCTTTCCCTCCTGCGCCTTGATCTGCCGCTGATGATACAGCGTTTTGATCAAGCGGATCACCGCTGCGTGATCACCGCTTTTGAGCGTTTCCTTGAACGCCGCGCGACGTGCCGCATCGTCCTCTTCCCATGCGGTGTCGGTCTGCGGCATTTCGCGGATTAAACGGTACACCTCATCTTTGGTGAGCAGAGCACGCAGTTTCTCCTCTTGCTTTATGGGACAATAGTAGATGGATCGGGCATCTTTGGTCGGTTGCAACACGTAATACGTCTGGCGCACCGGACCGAACGTCTCCTCGCGCACGTCCGTTACGCAACACACGCCGTGACTGCCGTACATCACAGTATCTCCTGCCTTAAACAATCGAACCACCTCATTTCTGCCTTCTATTATAGCAGATTTTGAGGGGTCTTTGCCATAGGCGTTTTCACCAAAAAGGACGGTGAAAAAACGCCCCGCCCTGCGCCGACGGCATCAAGGTTCCAGCCGTCCTGCCGAAAGGCGCAGGCAGCGCGGCAGGGTGTTTGCCAACACGTTGTCATGAGTGATGAGCAACACCGTGCGCCCGTTTTCGTGCAGACGGTGCAGGCAATCCATCACCTCTGCCGCCGAGGCAGCATCCAAATTTCCCGTCGGCTCATCCGCCAACAGCAAAGAGGGGTCTCCTGCCACCGCACGGGCGATCGCCACACGCTGTTGCTGACCGCCCGACAGTTCGCTCGGCTTGTGTTGCAAGCGATCCTGCAACCCCATGCGGCACAGACATTCCACCGCTCGCTCGTGCCGTGCTGCGGCGGTCATGCCGCGATACAACAGCGGCAACTCCACGTTTTCCACCGCGCTTAAACTGCCGATCAGATGAAATTGCTGAAACACAAACCCGATCTCCCGATTGCGGATGCCGGCGAGTTTACGGCGCGGCAAGGATGCCACGTTCTGCCCGTTCAGCCAATACCGCCCGTCGGTGGGGCTGTCCAGACAACCGAGCAGATGCATCAAGGTGGATTTGCCCGAACCCGACCGCCCCACAATCGCCACCATTTCGCCTCTCTCCACTGTGAAGGACACCCCGTCCAGCGCCACTGTTTCCCGCTCGCCCTGCCGATACACTTTGCGCAATCCGTCCACCTGCAAATATGCCATACACTCGCCTCCCTTCGCCAGTATGTCCCGGTGCCGCAAAATAATACTTGCCAAACAGCCGAAAGCATGTTACAATAAGAACAGATGTTCGCACGGGAGGTGAGTATATGAAGGTGGCGGTGATCGGATCGCGTGGGTTGACCGTGCCGAATTTGGAACGGTATTTGCCCGAAAACGTGACCGAGATCGTGTCGGGCGGTGCGCGCGGTGTGGATAGTTCGGCGGCGGCGTATGCCCGTGCGCACGGGTTGGAATTGACCGAGTTTTTGCCGGATTACGCCACCCTTGGGCGGCGTGCGCCGCTTTGCCGCAACATCACGATTATTGATTACAGCGATGCTGTGTTGGCGTTTTGGGACGGGCGTTCCCACGGCACCAAATTTGTCATTGACAAATGCCGCGAGCGAGGAAAGCCCTGCCGCGTGTTTCTGTTTCGACCAAGGTAAAACAAAAAAGCGATGTGCACCGGCACATCGCTTTTTTTATTTTAATGGTTATTGATGCTCTTCGATGTAGCTCACCAAGTCGCCAACCGTGCGGATGTTTTCGATTTCCTCGTCGGGAATCTCCACATCAAACTCATCTTCCAGCGACATCAGCATATCCACCGCATCCAACGAATCGGCGCCAAGATCTTCACCGATGCGCGTGGCCAACGTAACTTCGTCCTCTTCCACATCAAACTGATTACACAAAATCTCTCTGACTTTCTCGAATACCATACATTGTCATCCTCCGTAATAATGTTCGCCATAGCGGCGACTAAAAGAAGACGGTGTCTCCCTTCTACCAAAAATAGTATGCAAAAACGGTGCATTTGTCAATGACCTTTTGAAAATTTCTATCTTTTTTTCTGCTTTTACGCGTTTTCTCGTAAAAAAGTTGGGCAACACACCGTGATTTAGGGTGAGCAATGCCGCCACTTTTAACACCAGTACCTGCGTTTTGGCATCCGGCAAATCCCCTTCCAACACCATCTTCACCGCCTCATCCAACGGAATGCGCTCCGCTTCCAAGAACTCGTCCTCGTCGGGTGAGGTTTCACCGAAGGTGAGCCCTTCTGCCAGATACAGATGGATGATTTCGCCGCAATAGCCGGGGCTGGGATACAGTTTGCCCATCGAGGTGAACCGTGCCGCCGTGGCGCCCGTTTCCTCTTGCAGTTCGCGTTTGCCTGCAAGCAGGGGATCTTCCCCACGCTCCAGTTTGCCTGCCGGCAGTTCGCACACCACGTCTTCGTAAGGATAGCGGAACTGCCGCACAAACAGCAATTCGCGCGCGTCGGTCAGCGCCGCCACGCACACGCCCCCCGGATGTTCCACCACTTCGCGCAGGGCGGTCTGCCCATTCGGCAAAAGTGCCTCGTCCACTCGCATATTGACAATTTTTCCCTTGTATTTGTAGTCCTGCGACAACGGTTTTTCGATGAGATTCATACCCCTACCTCCGTTATGATATATACTGACAATACTTCACACCGAAAGGGTGCTTTTAACGATGACTCACACCATCACACAGCCGCAACCGGCCGATTCCGCCACCGTGCGCGCCCAACTGGCCGCCCTGTGCGCGCGGTATCGCTTTTTGGAGTTGCAACCGGTGGGACACAGCCTGCTCGGTCGGGACATCTACGGCGTGATGCTGGGCGGCGGACACCACCGTGTGCTGTACACCGCCGCCTTCCACGGGCAGGAATGGATTACCACGTTGGTGTTGTTGCGCCTGTGCGAAGAGATTTGCGAGGCGCTGTGCCGTGACGGACGGCTGGACGACATGGATTTTCGCCGTGCCATGGCAGGGCGCTGCCTTGTGTTTGTTCCGCAGGTCAACCCCGACGGGGTGGACATTGCGCTGGGCGGCAGTCGCACCGCCGGAGAATATGCCGCGCTGGTGGCGGAAATGGGCGGAGATACCCCCGGCTTGTGGCAAGCCAACGCACGCGGTGTGGACTTAAATCACAATTTCAACGCCGGACGCACCATCCTGTTGGATATGGAACGCGCCGACGGCATTGTGGGACCTGCCCCACGCCGTTTTGGCGGCGATGCCGCCGAAAGCGAACCCGAAACGCGTGCCCTAACCTCGCTTTGCCGCCGCGCGGATTTTCGCCACGTCATTGCCCTGCACACGCAGGGAGAGGAAATTTATTGGCGATACGGTGACCGCACCCCTGCACAAGCCCGTATGATGGCGGACATTCTGGCTGCTTCTTCGGGCTACGCGGTGGCAGACCCCGAAGGCACCGCTTCCCACGGTGGGTTCAAGGATTGGTTTATCGAAGAGATGGGGCGTCCCGGCTTCACGTTGGAAATGGGGCGCGGTGTGAACCCGTTGCCGCTTACCGATTTTGAGCCGCTGTATCAAAAAGCGCGGGAGATGCTTCTTCTCGCCGCGCTAATGTAGTTTACTCGGTGGGCATTTCGGTGGGCATGGTGTCCTGCACGTAGTTGGAATGCACGTAACCGATATTACCGGTGAATCCGGCCGGCGGATTCACGGGGATAAATTCAATGGCATACCAATCGCCGTCACGGGACAAAAGTTTCACGGCGTCGCCCCATTTGAGACCGCCGATGGCTTCGCCTGCCGTGCCGGCCGTGGGGCGCACACGCAGGGTGGTGGCATTCACGTATGCCATGCGCGGAAAGACATCGTTCGCCGCCACGGTGGTGGTCGCCGTGGTGGGTGCGGTGGTGCTCACGGTGGTTTCGGCGGTATCGTCGTTCTCTTCCGTGTTGGTGTTCTTCTTGCCGCACGCCGTCATGGACACCACTAAAATCAGCACGAGCAACAGTATTCCAAAAATGTAGCCCCTTGTTTTCATACTTGCTCTCCTCTCAATCTACGCATCAATTTTTGCTGGCGAATATCCTGCCCTGCAAACAACAGCGGTTGGAAACAACCGGCAATGCGCGAAGCAATCTGCACGCCGTAGCGTTCTTGCAACTGCTTTTGGTTCAGGTTGGTGGAAATGATGGTGGGGCGACCGCCCAGCAAACGGGCGTTAATCAGCTCATACAGCCCCGATGTGTAAAACGGAGTGGCAAATTCGGTGCCGAGGTCATCCAAAATTAAGAGATCGCAGGATTCCATCTTGTCCATGCTGTCCCCGTCCTCACGACCGAAATGCTCCTTTTCCAGTTGGCGCAACAGCCGTTGAACCGAACCGTACACCACTTGGTGTCCGCCTTCCGCCACCTCCCGTGCCATCGCAAGGGAGAGATGGGTTTTGCCCGTGCCGGCAGGACCGCGCAACAGAAGGTTGGGGGAGTCGGGGGAGAAATCCTCCGCCCACGCACGGCAAAATGCCACAATGTCCCCCATCCGCTCACGCGGTGACACACCGTCACCGTCCGGCTCGGCGGCATAATAGTCCATATCCATATCCTCGAAACGGGTGAGTTGCATGTGCGACAATGCGCTGAGTTCACGGCAGGAGAGTTCACGCAACAACCCTTCCAAGCAACGGCACATCCGCTGTCCTTTGTATCCCGTGTCGCCGCACAGGGGGCAGGTGGGAATCGGCTCAAAGTTGTTCGCTTTCTCCCCCATCGCGTGCAGGCGGTCGGCGAGTTCCCGTTGCAATGCTTCGTTTTCTTCCTGCAACTGTTTCACCGTGGCGGTGATGTCGCCGCCGCGATGTCCGTCCATACCGTTTAACACCGCACGGGCAATGGAGAGTGCCGTGCCCGAAAGGGCACGTTCGATCTCACCTGTGCGCGGATCACGGGCGATCGCCCGTGCGCGCAGAGCCGATGCGGCGGTTTCGGCGTTCATGCGCCGTTCTGCCAAGCGGCGCATCGCCTGCTCGTACAGTTCTTTGCTGTAACCCATTGCGGTCACTCCTTCTTCGCTTTCTTCGCCGTATACACCGGTCGCCAATCGGCGGCGGCGCGTTCATAATCGGTGGCATCGGGCACGTCCCCTTCGTCCGACAGGAGGGGTTTTGCCCGTTCTTTTTTCTTGGGTGTCGCGGCGGCGGCCGCCGCTTCGGGAGTTGTGATACCGTCTAAAAACCAGCTTTCCAAAATACGGGTGATGTAATTAAAATTCACGCGGTCGGTCTTTTCGCGGCATTTTGCCAGCGCCAACAACAGCATCTCATCCGAAAAACGCCATTCGTCCACCCATTGCGTCGCCGCATCCACCTGCAACAAGGTGAGGGGACGTTCCATATTGAACAGTTTGCTGATGTGGTCGCGCACCGCGTGCCGCCGTTCTTGACGGCACAACTCGGCTTCGGCGGCAATCACCGTCACGATGCCTTGCTCCGCCCAGGAGAGCGCCGCTTTTTCAAGATACGTGCCGAATCCCGAGCGCGACTTCACCTTACCGTTGCGCACGGCGTACACCAGCAACATCAGGATCACTTCCACCGGCAATCCCACGGTTTCATATATGTACAGAAAAGTTTCCGCTTCGCCGGGCGAAATGGAACGTCCCAACCGCTGTTCCGCGGTTTTCAAAAGATAATCAAATTCTGCCGAACTCTTCTGCCGCGCCACCGCTTCACGGAAAGTGGGGCGCTTTTCTGCTTTGGGGGCAGGTTTTGGCAACTCGATCTGTGCCGCAGGCGCCACGGGAACAGAATCGGCTTTCCCTTCGGCGCGCAAAACGCCCTGTTCCACCCAAAAGGTCATGGCATCTTGGCAATCGGCAGGCGACACACCGGTGGCGGCGGCACACGACGCGGCATCAAAACCGCCGTTCGCCGCAAACCACACAATCACTTTCACCTGTGTGGGACTGGCAATTTTCAGCAACCGCGCCACGGCGGTAGGCAACGCCATCACCGCACCCATTGTTTCGCTGTTCCATTGATACGTCACGGTTACCACCGCCTTTCACTCGTTTTGAAATCCCGTGCCGATCACCTGTTCGCTGTTCAGCACGATTAAAAATGCACGGGGATCACCGTCTTGCACCAATCGGCGCAGAGGATACACCTCCGACGGGCGCACCGCGCACATCAGCACACGACGTGGCTGCCCCGTGTATGCCCCTTGTGCCGAAAGCACCGTCACACCGCGTTCCAACTGCGAGGTGAGCACACCTGCCAGATCGGTTGTCGGGTCGGTCACGATCAACACGGTGCGCGTGCGCCGTGCACCGCCAATCCATTCATCAATCACCAAGGAAGACACAAACACCAGCACCACGGCATACATCGCCGCCTGCACCTGCCCGAATACGGGGATGGATGCGGCAATGACCACTCCATCCACCGCCAACATGCACCGCCCGACGGAAATATGGGGGTACTTTTTCTCGATCAGCCGCGCCACGATTTCGGTGCCGCCTGTGGTGGCGCCGCGCAACAGCACCAGCGAAAGCCCTGCGCCACACAGCACGCCGCCAAACAGCACCGCCAACAACGGATCGGCGGTGTAGGGGTTCAAAAAGGGGGCGGTGATGTCGATCGCCACCGATGCAATGGCGGTTGCCACCGCCGTGCGACGGGCAAAGCGATGCCCGAGATGCCGCCACGCCACCCACAAGAGCGGCAGGTTGAGCATAAAGATGCCTGCGCCCACGGGAAACCGCGGCCACAGATGGTGAATCAGCAACGACACACCTGTCACGCCGCCCGGCACCAACCGATTGGGGGTGATGAACACGTTGACACCAACGGCATATATCCCACAGCCGCCCACACACCACAGCCAATCCTGCATCGCGCGCGCGCACTTTTTCATACAACAACCTCTATTCTTATAGTGTAATCGGTTCACGGAATTTTGTCAATTGAATTTTTTGCCTTATTGTGATACAATGCAATAAAAACGGAGGTGAGAGGAATGCCGACACGCTTGTTTTACACCCATATTGACAATGCCGCCGCCACCTTGGCGCGATTGTGGGACAGGTTGCCCATCGCACGGCAACAGCAGCTCTGCGACCGTCCTCTCGCCGCCCGTGCCGAGGGTGCGGCGCTGTCCGCGCTGTTACACACCGCCCTTGCCGCATGGGATACGAACACCGACGGGGTTTGTACAGTGGAGGTGAACACCCTCATCGCCTCCTACCCCACGTGGGAAACGGACGCACACGGCAAACCGTTTGCCGAGGGAATCGACACCCCTCACGGGCGGCTGTACCCCGCCTTTTCCCACAGCCATGGGCACGTGCTGGCGGTGCTGTGCGATTGCCCGTGCGGCGCGGACATTCAAACGTGGGATACCGCGGCATTTTCGCCCGCACGATGGGCGCGCACGGCGGCGCGCATTGCCCACCCCGACGATCCGCCTGCCACCGACGGTCGTGCGCTTACACGGCAGTTTGCGGCAAAAGAAGCGGTGCTGAAACGGGACGGGTGCGGTCTGCGGCGCGCGCTTTCTTCGGTGAAATTGGCAGAACACCCCATAATTTTTGACGAAACCGTGCCTTCCTGTATCATCGCGGTGGCGGTGTCAAGGTGACTATACCATCTGGACAACTTTTTTCGCGGAAAACTTGTCCGAAACGACAAAATTTTCTCAAAATTTCCACGAAAACCCTTGGTAAACACACGGTTTTTCACGATTTCCACCAAGTTTTCAACAATGGCGCGCTGTGCAAACGAACAAAATTTCGTATTCCGTTCTGTATATTTTGCCCGACAAATTGCCAAAAATCCTCTTTATGGTTGTTTTCACAAAATTTTTAGAAGAATATGCCGTTTTAGCAGTAGACAAACGCGCTTTTTTCTTGTATAATATATTTTTAGATGCGAACATGCATATTTTAAGGAGGACATATCACTATGCGTAACATTCTTAAACGTACTGCCACGGCGGTGCTGGCATTGATCATGCTCTGCTCGTCGTTGCTGATGACCGGCTGTTCCACGCCGAAGGTCGCCATAACGGTGGACGGCGAAGACTACACTACCGGTCAATATTTGGCATATCTGTACAACACCTTCTACAGCGTGTACATGGATTCCTCGTCGGGTATGCCGCTGTACTATTATGAAATGTACAACACCGGCACCGACGTGTGGGCAGGCCCCTACACCTATGAAAACCAGAGTTACGATCTCGCCGGCTACATCTCGGCACTCGCGCAGGACGGCGTGGTGCGTCAGGTGGCGGTGAAGCGTATGATGGCGGAGCACGGCATCACCTTGCAGGCGAACCGTCCCGAAGCATACGATGCGTTGCAAAAGGAACTTGCCGGTTTGAAGAAGGATGCATTCATCGAGCTCGGCTTCAACAATGAAAGCTATGCCAAAATGCTGGAAGAGTGCAACTACAACGAAGCGGCGCTGTTCTACGGTCTGTACGGCGCAGGCGGCAAGCGCGCGGTTGCCGAAACCGATATTCGCACCTATTTCGAAGAGAACTACATCAGCTATATGATCGTGTCCACCGCCCTGCAAGGCAGCGACGGCAAGGACCTGACCGACGAAAAGAAAGCGGAAGTCAAAAAGCAGTTTGAGGGTTACCTCGCGCTGTACAATAAGGACAAGGATTTCGACGCGGTGATCCACAAGTTCGAAGAAGACGAAAAGGCGAAGCAGGAGGCAGAGTCGTCCACCACAACCACCACGACCACGACGAGCGGCACCACGGCGGAAGGTGCGACCACCACCACGACCGAAGCCACCACTACGACCACCACTACTACTACCACCACCACCACCACTACGACCACCACGGCAGACGGTGCGACCACCACCACCACGACGGGTGACGGTCACGACCACGAGGAGGGAGAGGAAGAGCACAACCACCGTGTGGACGTGGATGCTGCAGCCGACGATAAAGAGAGCGAACTGGAAAAGGCAATCAAGGCGATGGCGTTTGATGAAGTGAAGATCATCGAGTACAAGGACGACAGCGATATACCGACCATGGCGTTGGTGTTGAAGATGGATCCCGAAGCCGACCGCGGCGAGGACGAGGACGGCAATCCCGTGGATTTCTATGAGGACGTGAAGGAAGATATCATCTACACGAAGAAGTACGAAGAGTTCAACGACGAAGTGGTCGCGAAAATGGCGACATTGTCGGTGAAGATCAACGAAAAGGCCGTGAAAGCGTGCGATCCGTACGAATTCCGCAAGGCGTTCTTCGGCGAGTAATGGAAACAAAGCGGCATCTTGCGGTGCCGCTTTTCTTTTGGGAAAGGAGTAACGAATTATGGTGCGTCATATCATTTTGTGGCAGTTGAAAGATGAGTTGTCCTCTGCCGAAAAGCAAACGGTACTTACGGACATGAAACGCGAATTGGAAGCGCTGGTGGGGGTCGTGCCGGGGCTGTGCGCACTCACGGTGCACATTGAAGGGCTTGCCACCTCCAACGCGGATGCGATGCTGGAATCCACCCTTACCGATGCCGAGGCATTGGCAGGTTATGCGGTGCACCCTGCCCACGTGGCGGCGGCAAACGGCTTTGTCCGCCCCTTTGTGAAAGCACGCTTGTGCCTGGATTTTTGAGGAAAGAAGCGACACCCATAAGGGGCGCTCACGTAGGGCTTGTTCGGCTAAAACAAGGATTTTTGCGGTATAATGCGTCAAACCGCCACGGTACGCGTCAGCGTTACCGTGGTGGTTTTTCTTTTCTTCCATCAAAAACCTCTTGTTTTAGGGGCTTTGCCGTTTTGTAGCCATACGATTTGTTCTGCTCTCGAAGTTGACAAACCGCCGTAATACGCTATGTCTTACAAGGCTTGGCAACAAGGAGGCAGGACACATCGTGGCGAAAAACCGATTCCTCCCTGTGTGATCGCCCCGAACCGCCGCTTTTTGTGTGTATTACTTGATTTTTCAAAACGATAGTGATATAGTTTAGAAAAGAACAATGTTTGCAATGCGGTCACATGAAAAGCGGAGGAAACACGATGAGTAAAGTAACGTTGCCGCCCGACGTGAAACGGACGGTGGGGAAAAAGCGGTGGCGCAGTATCTTGTTGTCGCTCGCGTGGTATGCCTTGTGGGCCATCAGCGTGTGGCAGTATTATGTTCACACACCCGAAGCACGACCGCATTGGACGCTTCTGTTCTTTGCTCTGGCGGTGTTGCTGTTGCCGCTGTGGATGTTTCGCCTGTGGCGTGTGCTGTTCGACCGCACGTGGACGGGGGAAATCGTGAAGATCAAGTATCGCAGAATTTCGGAAATTCCGTTTTTGAGCGAGGATGTGGGACACGTGGAACGCCACGAAACGGCGGTGCTGATCACCCGTCTGCCGAACGGAAAGCGCCGCCGTGCGCTGTGCCGTGGGCTCGGCTATGCCGCCGACCGTTGCTATGCCGTGGGGGATACGGTCACCCATCTGCCGCTGGTTACGTTGCCCAAAAATCACACGCGCGCCCCCGAAGGCGGACGTCTTTGCCTTATGTGTTCCACGTTAAGCGAGGATAGCCACAAACATTGCGCGGCGTGCAATCGCACGATTTTTTAACAAAAACACCCAATCGACTTCGATTGGGTGTTTTTTGCGGAAAAGTTACAGTTTTGTAACCGTAAATTCCCTGCATATCGGTTGACAATCTCCGGGGTGTTTGTTATTATATTATATATATGCTTATATAAAGGGATGGTAGCATGATTCGCAGTATGACAGGGTTCGGCCGTGCACAGGAACATGTGGACGGCATGGATGTGACCGTGGAGATCAAAGCGGTTAATCACCGCTATTTTGAATGTGCCACGCGCTTGCCGCGTGCCTACGGCTTTTTGGATGAGAAGATCAAAAACTTCTTGCAGACCAAGATCGCACGCGGCAAGGTGGATGTGTCGGTGTACATTGATCTGACCGACGTGCCCGGCACCGAAGTGGTGGTGAACAAAACGCTGGCCGAAGCGTATTTGAAAGCCGCCGCCGAACTGGAACGCGCGTTTGAATTGAAGAACGACGTGACGGTGCGTTCGCTCACCCAGTTCCCCGACGTGCTCACGGTGCGCCGTGCGGCGGAAGATGAGGAAGCCGTGTGGAACGCGGTGCGCGGTGTGACCGAAGAAGCGGTTACACGTTTTGTGGAGATGCGTGAACGGGAAGGTGCCAAGATGCGTGAGGATATTCTCGCTCGCCGTGACACGTTGCTTTCTGCTGTTGCATTTATTGAAGAGCGTTCGCCGCAGTTGGTGCGTGAATACATGGATAAACTGGAAACGCGTATGCGCGATCTGCTTGCCGGCACGGCGGTGGAAGAATCCCGTCTGTTGACCGAAGCCGGTCTCATCGCCGACAAACTGGCGGTGGCAGAAGAAACGGTGCGCCTGCGCAGTCACATGGATCAGTTGCAACAATTGATGAATGCAAACGAACCCGTGGGACGAAAACTCGATTTCTTGGTGCAGGAGATCAACCGTGAGGTGAACACCACCGGTTCGAAAATTCAGGATTTACAGGTCACACGCGTGGTGGTGGATATGAAATCTGAAATTGAAAAGATCCGTGAGCAGATTCAGAACATCGAATAAGGAGCAAACCATGAAATTGATTAACATCGGTTTTGGGAACATGGTGTCTGCCGAACGGCTGGTTGCCATCGTCAGCCCCGATTCCGCACCGGTCAAGCGTATCGTGCAGGATGCAAAAGAGCGCGGCTCGCTTATTGATGCCACCCACGGGCGCCGCACACGCGCGGTGATCGTGACCGACAGTGAACACGTGATCCTTTCGGCTGTGCAACCCGAAACGGTTGCCAACCGCTTTGCAGAGGAGGCAGACGACGATGTGGAATAAAGAAAAACGCGGTATTCTGATTGCGCTGTCCGGCCCGTCGGGTTCGGGAAAAGGCACGATCGTGCGCTCGCTGTTGGATAAACGTTCCGATACCGTGCTTTCGGTGTCGGCGACCACACGTGCACCGCGTGTGGGCGAAGTGGATGGTGTCCACTACCATTTCATCGACCGTGACGTGTTCCTTCACATGATCGAAGACAATGCGTTCTTGGAATATGCCGAATATAACGGCAATTTCTACGGTACGCCGAAAGCCCCGGTGGAAGCCGAACTCGCGGCAGGGCATAACGTATTGCTGGAAATCGAGGTGCAAGGCGCCGAAAAAGTGATGGACAGCGGTGCGGATCTGGTGTCGGTGTTTATCACCATTCCGTCGATGCAGGAGTTGGAACGGCGCCTGCGCGGACGGGACACCGAAACAGAGGAGACGATTCTTTCCCGTCTTGCGATCGCAAAACGGGAATTGAAACGGGCGTTTCGTTATGACTACGTGGTGTTGAACGACGAAGTGGATGCCGCGGTGGCACGTATCGAAACGATCATAGAGGCAGAAGGTATGCGATATCCTCGCATGGAAAAGACAGTAATGGAGGTATTTGAACATGTTGAGACCGACTGATATTGAAAAATTGAAGGGCGATAAGAGTCGTTACGCCGTTGTGATCGGTGTGGCAAAGCGTGCACGCGACATTGCGGACCGTGCCGAACAGGACGGCGTGATCTTGATTGAAAAGACCGTCAGCATGGCGATTAACGATCTGTCCGGCGGCGATTACAAAATCATGATGTCGGACGGCAGCGAAGAAACGGCGGATGAGGACATCGCGGAATAAGTGGTAACAAAATCGGTTTACGGGAGGGATAACGATGTATCTGCCGCGTGTGGTCAAAGTGGCT
>JAZNTC010000043.1:0-19347 GCA_045591605.1 Acutalibacteraceae bacterium
AACAACAAAACCCGCTACCTTAGAAATTAATCTAAGATAGCGGGTTACTGTTTTGTATCAGAGTTTACACCTTACGGCGAAACCGCCGCTAAAAAAGTAGGTGTTCGTCCAATACTTGTGTTGGTGGAGTCGGGGGGAATCGAACCCCCGTCCGAAAACCACTTGTCACAGCTTTCTCCGAGTGCAGCCGATCGTTTGGGATTCCCCTCACCGAACGCCGGGCGGCAGGCTTTCGGTTACGGTAGGTGCAAAGCCGTGGCGTGCGCCGCACCGAGCGCACGCTCACGTTCACCGCTCATCGACGCTTCATTCCCGACCGCGGTACTTCGGGATGAAACGGCAGCCTAATTAGGCCGCGAGGGCAACAGTATTGTTGTCGTTTATTTTTTAAGGTTACCGATTTTATAGCGGGTCGGTACCGCTACTCGCTTACCGTGACTCACGACCCCCGTCGAAACCTTTACGACCCCATGTCTTTGTCACACCCTTATTATAGGCAGTTTCGGGGTGACTGTCAACAGGGTTTTTTCGACAATTACACACGGAGTAATTCTTGCGGAATCAGTTTGGGATCGAACACCACTTCTGAGTGGTTGTCCCAAATCAGCGTTTTTTCCAGCAGCTCGCCTGTCCCGTTATCCGACACGGTGCGGTAGAGTTTAGAGCAGCGATAATACTTGTCGCCTTCCTTGCGGAAATGGTGGTCTTCCTCCACCAACCCGTAGGTGCGCGTGAGGGGATGGGCGGCGCGCAACTCGGCACACAGATCTTCGCCCTCACACCACAAAAAGATTTGAAAATCCTGGTCGGTTTCGTTCTTGAAACGGTAATCGAGGTAATTGTATCCCACCGCTGTGCCGGCCGCAAGGGGGATGCGCTCGCCCTCATCGGGCGCCAAGGCATCGGAATGCGTATGAAACTCCGTCACGGTCAACGGACTTTGCAGAATGACACGGTTTAGCGTGTTGCTGAGATTGCACAGTCCGCCTCCCAACCCCATAATGAGGCGGTTGCGAATGATGATACGCCCTTCTTTGTATCCCTTCTTCTTGGTAGTGTTGCCCACCAAATGCCAAAAGGAGAACACCTCACCGGGATGCACCGTCACGCCGTTCATACATTTGGCGGCGAGATCGATGTTCACCGCCTTGTTCAACTGGGAGGTGAGATCCACCCCCGGTGCACGGCGAATCATGTGGGTGCGTTCGCCGCCGACGACCACGGGCAGACGTTCCTCCTCGCCGCGTTTGGCGAAACGGGTGGTGCTGAACACATCTTTCAAAAACCGCTTGGCGATTTCTTTATATTTTGAAATTTCATAGCAGATGGGGTGAATATCGCAAAAGCATTTACGCGCCATCAAGGTCTGCCTCCTTTTTCAAAATGTCGCCCAGCCGCTGATAGCGGCGACTGCGGCGATACAGCGCCAGCACCACCGCTTCCAGACGGCGGCGGATCCCCAATTTTTCATGTGCGCCGTTACGGATGAAATGCACCAAAATGCTGTCGATCTTGCAACGGTTCGCGCCCAAAATATCGGTGAACACCTGATCGCCCACACACAGCGCTTCGTGCCGTTGTACGTTCAAAAGGGCGAGCGCTTTCTCATATCCTTCGGTGCGCGGCTTGGCGGCATCCGCGATGTAGGGGGCATCGATGTTTTTCAAAAACCGTTCTAAGCGCGGCGCATCGTTGTTCGACAGCATCACTGTTTTGAACCCGATGGCATGCAGTTTTGCAAACAGGGCATCCACCGCCGTATTGGAATCCTTTCCATGATGCACCAACGTGTTATCCACGTCAAACATAATGCCGCGATACCCTTTGTCGTACAACGTGTTGAAATCAATGTCGAACACGCTGTCGGCATAGGCGGCGGGAAAAAGAGCATCGAACATACCACACACTCCGTTTGTGAGATTGTTCTCATTTTAGCACATATCGCCGCATAAAGCAACAAATTTACAAGAATAGTGGATTTTTTTGTCGAGATATGTTATAATTTGGGAAAAGGTCGAAAAGGAGGGGCTGTCATGGGCTGTCCCGAGTTAATCATTATGTTAACACACGACGACTGCACCGTGAACAATGCATACGCCCTTTTTGATGCGTGCAAAGATCTGCCTGTGCGGTATTGGGGCATTAAGGAAAAAGGGTTGCCGGAAGCCGACATGAAGGCGTTGTATGATGCCGTTCGCCGTCACGGGAAGGTGGGCGTGTTGGAAGTGGTCGCCTACACCGAAGAGGAATGTTTGGCAGGGGCGCGCTTGGCGGCGGAATGTGGTTGTGCCATACTGATGGGTACGATGTATCACGATACGGTGCACGCGGTTTGCCGTGAACACGGAATACGGTATATGCCGTTTGTGGGTGACGTTTGCAGTCGCCCCTCGGTGTTGCACGGCACGGTGGAGGCGATTGCCGCCGAAGCGGTGAAGTGTGAGGAAAAGGGTGTGTTCGGCATCGATCTGTTGGGATACCGTTACGACGGCGATGCCATCCTCTTGGCGGAAACAACGGTGCACGCGGTGCACACCCCCGTTTGCTTGGCAGGCAGTATCAACAGTTATGAACGGCTGGACGAGGTGTTGCGTGTATCACCGGCTTTCTTCACGGTGGGCAGTGCGCTGTTTGATCACGCGTTCGGTGACGATTTTGCAGAGCAGGTCCGCAACATTTACGAATACATACATAAGAAATGAGCCTTGAACCGAAGTTCAAGGCTCATTTCTACACTAAAACAGAATCCGTACGATCAGTATATCCGTTTTTTGCCGTGCAACAAGGGGCAAAAAGCATTGTGTTGGTGTAAAAAAGAAGTGGGATTGTGCAAATGATGAAGATGTGGCGGCCATGTGCGAATCCGATATGTATATTCCCTCTTGCAAAAAGGGGGATTTTGGTGTATGATTTGAAAAAACGCAAAAAGGGACGGATGATTTGTGGCAACACGTATGGAACACGATGCACTCGGCACGGTGGCGGTGGATGCCGCTCGCCTGTGGGGAGCGCAAACCGAGCGCAGTCGCCAAAATTTTACAATCGGCAGCGAAAAAATGCCGCCTTCGCTGATTGCGGCGTTTGCCGAATTGAAAAAGGCGTGTGCCAAGGTGAATGCCGCAAACGGTAAACTCACCCCCGAAAAAGCCGAGGCGATCGCCGCGGTGTGCGACCGCATTCTTGCGGGCGAACTGGCGGAGGAATTTCCGCTTGCCGTGTGGCAAACGGGCAGCGGCACCCAGACCAATATGAATGTAAACGAGGTCATTGCCCGTGCGGCGACGGTTTCGCTTCACGAAAATGACCATGTGAATATGTCCCAAAGTTCCAACGATACCTTTCCCACCGCGATGAGCATGGCGGCGGTACTGTCGGTCGAACAGGGCGTGATCCCTGCCGCCGAGGCGCTCGTGACCGCCTTTGCCCGTTTGGAAGAGGCGCATCACGGTGTCATCAAAATTGGGCGCACCCATTTGCAAAATGCCACACCGCTGTATTTTTCGGATGAGATCAGCGGTTGGCGTGCCGGCGTGGAGGAAGCGGTGGGAATGTTGCGTGCGGCGACCGACCGTTTGCGCCGTCTTGCCATCGGCGGCACAGCGGTGGGCACGGGATTGAACGCGCCGCAAGGCTTTGATGTCGCGGTGTGCCGTGAACTGTCGGCGCAATGCGGTACCACCTTCCTGCCGGACGACAACAAGTTTCACGCCCTCACCATGAAGGATGCGTTTGTATTTGCACACGGGGCGCTGAAAGCGTTGGCGGCGAATTTGATGAAGATTGCGAACGACGTGCGTTGGCTGGCATCCGGTCCGCGGTGCGGCATCGGCGAAATCCGCATTCCCGAAAACGAGCCGGGCAGTTCCATTATGCCGGGCAAGGTGAACCCCACCCAATGTGAAGCGGTTACGATGGTGGCGGTGCAGGTGATGGGGAACGATGCCGCCATCGGGTTTGCGGCATCGCAAGGTAATTTTGAACTCAACGTGTTCATGCCGGTCATTGCCTATAATTTTGAACAGTCCTGCACCCTGCTCAAAGATGTGATGAATTCTTTCCGTCACAACTGTGTGGAGGGCATCACCGCCGACCGTGAACGCATGGAAGAAAACCTGTCCCGTTCGCTGATGCTGGTTACCTGTCTCTCACCGAAAATCGGGTATGAAAATGCCGCCGCCATCGCGCTCACAGCGTATCGTCGCGGTATCACCCTGCGTGAAGCCGCCCTGCAAAGCGGACACATCACCGCCGAGGAGTTTGACCGCACGGTGCGCCCCGAAAACATGGTCTAAAATACATTGCTGAAACTCAGCCGCTCACTTTCGCGCAGATGTTTGACGTGGTATTGACACCGAGCCAACTCTTCTGCCAAGTGGGCGGCACTTTTTTCGGTCAACAGCGGCAACAGGGCGGCACTTTCTTCAATGGCATCCATTTTTTCGTGGGGATAAAACAGCGGAAGAACACGGTTGGCATCGTGAAAGGTGCGGCAAAACGTATCCACTGCTTCACGTAGAGTATCCGCATCCTCCTCGTCCAGCGCCGTTTCGGCACGGTGCAGTTGATCGGTCATGCGTGCTGTGGTGCTCTCCAAAAACCAATTCGGGCCCACACACAACCCCACGGTCAATGCCAAAAGCAAAAAGGCGATAGGCAAACGCTTCACGGTGTGTCCTCCTTTTTGATGAGATAAAATTCGCCTTGCCGATCCGCTATCAGCAAAAACACGTCGGCAAGTGTGCAGTTTTGTGTTTTCAGCGTGCGGTGCACCCATTCCTCGTTTTGTCCGCACAGCGACAACCCGTAAGGGGTGATTTTGCCGTCGCTCACCACCAAAAACGGGGTGTTATCTGCCACGGGAGGCAGGTGCATATCCTTCGGAGTCAGGGGACGTTCCTCCGTTTTCAAAAGCAGGCTGATCTGACCGCCCGTTTCTGCCACGGCATATTGCACCTGTCGCAGGTCGAACACCCCTTGTTGGCGCAGGGCACTCAACACATCGTCAATGGTGAGGCGCAGTTTGCGCAACACCTGCTGATCCAACTCGCCGTTTTTGATCAGTAACATGGCACGTCCGCCGAGCAACCGTTCCAAAAACGGCAGTTTCAACATAGCCGCCGACAGCAGCAGTTCCAGCGATACCAGCACCGCAATGGGGATCAAACCGCTGAACAGCGGTGAGGCGGTGTCCTGCATCGCCACCGCCGCCATATCGGCAATCAACAGCGTGACCACTAACTCAGACGGTTGCAGATCGCCGAGTTGCCGTTTTCCCATCACGCGTAACGCCCCCACCAACACCACGTAAATCAGCGCCGCACGCACCGCTGCGATTGCCATGTCCATCACCCTTTCTAACGTGGAGTATGTCCCGAAAACAGCAAATTATGGGGAAACACTTGCAAAATGACAGTGGTTGTTGTATGCTTATTGTATTATAGATAGAGGAGGTGTGCGTGATGTTGCAACTGATTTTGGGGCGTTCGGGGTACGGCAAGACACAAGCGGTACAAGAAGAGATCGTTCGTCGCGCCGAAGCCGGGGAGCAGAACCTCGTATTGCTGGTGCCGGAACAGATTTCCTTTGAAAATGAACGCACGCTCTTGCGCCGTTTGGGTGTGAAAAAAGTCAATTGTGTACAGGTGTTAAGCTTTACACGCTTGGCGGAAACGGTGGCACGTGAATGCGGCGGTCTGTCGGGTAAGGTGATGGACAACGTGACGCGCACCTTGTTGATGAGCCGCGCTTTGCGCCAGGTGGAGGATCGCTTGGTGCTGTATCGCCGCCACGCCGCACGCGCGGATTATGTGCAAGCGGTGCTGGACGTGCTGGCGGAATGCAAGCAATATGCCGTTACTCCTCGCTGTTTGGAAGAAACCGCCGTCACCTTGTCGGAGGGCACGTTGCGGCAAAAGTTGCAAGAACTGTCCTGCATTATGGAAGCGTATGAAGCGTTGGCGGCAGACAGTTATATGGATCCGGCCGATGCCCTCACCCGTTTGGCAGAACAGTTGCCGCAAAGCCGTTTCGGGCAGGGAGCGGTGCTGTTTGTGGATGGGTTCAAAGGGTTTACCGAACAGGAAATGCAGGTGATGAAACTGTTGATGCGCCGTGCGGCACGCACGGTGATCACCCTTTGCACCGACAGTTTGGATGCACGCGATGAATATGCGCTGTTTGCGCCGGTGACACGCACCGCCAATCGGTTTGTGCAGATGGCACGGGACAACGGGGTGGAGGTGGCGGCACCGCAATACGTTACCGCCAATCATCGCGCGGCGAACGAGGAACTTGCCGTGTTGGAGCGCACCTGCTTTGCCACCGAACGGGAAGAATACGAGAGGGATTGCACGGCAATCACCACAGCGGCGGTTTCCGATCGCTATGCCGAATGCCGTGCGCTGACCCACGAGTTGCGCCGTTTGATGCGTGAAGAAGGGTTGCGTTGCCGTGACGTGGCGGTGGTGGCGCGCAATTTGGCAGATTATCACGGCATTTTGGATGTGGCAATGGACAATGCCGGCATTCCGTACTATATGGATCAGCGTGAAAGCATTGTCACCGAACCGCTGGCGGTGCTGATGATGGCGGCGTTGCGCACCGCCGCCGAAGGGTTTGCAACCGAGCACGTGTTGCAGGGGATGAAAACGGGCTTGCTCGGTTTTTCCGCTTCGTCGGTGGCGCGTGTGGAAAACTATCTTTTCGTGTGGGGACTTTCGGGGCGCGCCTTGCGTGAGGAGTGGACCGCCAATCCCGACGGCATGGAAACCGTGACCCCGAAAAGCGAAAGCACCTTGCGGTATTTGAATCTTTTGCGCCGCCGTGCGCTGATGCCGCTTCAAAAATTGGCGGATACGTTGCGCTCAAAAGCGACAGGGCAGGTTTTTGCACGGGCGATGTATCAATACCTTGTCGATGCACAGGTGGCAAGGGTTTTGCGTTTACAGGCGAAACGCCTGCGCCATGTGGGTGACCACGCGGCGGCCGACCGTATGGAACACACATGGGATTTGATGATGGGTGTGTTGGATCACTTTGCCACGGCACTTGGCACTTCGCTGTTGTCCGTATCCCAACTGGAAGAACTGTTTTCGTTGGCGCTCACCGCCACCGATCGCGGCAGCATTCCGCAAGGGCTGGATGCGGTGCAGATCGGCAGCGCGGAACGCATGCGCTTCTCCTCACCGCGTGTGGTGTGGGTGTTGGGCGCAAACGAAGGGGTGTTTCCTGCTTATCCCTCCACGGGCGGCTTGATCACCGATCGTGAGCGGCGCACCCTTTCCGAACACGGGGTTACGTTATCGGAAACGGGGGATCTGCAAGCGGTGGAAGAACGCCTGCACGCCTATATGGCGGTGGCGGCTCCCTCGGAACGGCTGTATATCAGTTATTTGGAAACGGTGGACGGCGATGTGTTGCCGCCCTCGGAATTTGTGATGGCGGTGAACGCCGTGTTCAAAAACCACGCCACCCTTTCGGCGGCGATGTTGCCGGAAAGCGACGGCGAAGCGTTCACCCTTTTGGCTGAAAAGTTCCGCGACTTTACACCCGAACGGGCGACGTTGCACGCTTATTTTGCTGCGCATCCTTGGTATGCCCCCCGTTTGCAGGCGATGGAACGGGCGGTGGCTCACCGCCCGAAAATGTTTGAGCAACCGTCGGCGGCGGCCGACTTCTTCGGAAAGCACATGACGTTGTCCGCCTCGCAGATGAACGACTATTATCAATGCCGTTTTTCCTATTTCTGCAAATACGGGTTGCGCGTGAGAGCCCCCAGACCTGCGGCAATCGATCCGTTGGAGTTCGGCAACTTGGCACACTTTGTGATGGAAACGGTGTTGCCGCGTTACGTGGCGGCTCAGATGAAAGGGGTCACGCGTGACGTGGTGGCAACCGATGCGGCGACCGCCATGGATGTTTACGCCGATACGGTTTTTGGCGGCACCGCCGATAAAAGTGCGCGCTTTTTGAGCCAACTGCGGCGGTTGGGTCGCATCGTGGAAGCCATGTTGTGGCAGGTGGTGCAGGAACTGCGCCAAAGCCGCTTTGTGCCTGCCGATTACGAATTGCCTATCGGCACGGGGGACGGTGTTCCGACCTCAGCAGTGACCTTGGCGGACGGCACGACGGTACGGGTGATCGGCAAGATCGACCGTGTGGACGTGTATCGCGCAGGGGACACGGCATACATCCGCGTGGTGGATTACAAAACCGGCAAAAAGGAATTTAAATTGAACGAAGTGATCGAAGGGCTTAACCTGCAAATGTTGCTCTATCTCTTCGCGCTGTGGGATAATGCACACACCCGTTACGGCGGCAAACCCCTGCCTGCCGGTGTGCTGTATCTTCCCGTGAAACTGCCCGTGCTGGAAGCAAACAAAGGGGACACCCCCGAGAAACAGGCGATCGATCGGCTCCGCGAGATGAAGATGAACGGTTTGTTGCTGGACGATGCCGACGTGTTGGATGCGATGGAAAGCGGCGTGAACGGCGTTTTCATCCCGGCTACGCTCAAAAAGGACGGCACTTGTGACAGCCGTTCCGCCGTGGCCACGCTGGCACAGTTCGGGCACTTGAAAGCGCGGGCGGAAAACCTGTTGCGTTCCATGGCGGAAACCTTGCGCCGCGGCGACGTGGCGGCAATCCCCACCGTGCAAAAAGACCGATCGCCGTGTGAGTACTGTGACTATGCGGCGGTGTGCGGTTGGGAAGAAGAGGACCCCGTGAAAGAGATCAAAACCTACGACCGTGCCGAAGTGATGCAGTTGTTGGCACAAGAATTTGAAAAAGAAAACGAAAAAGTGTAAAAAAAGACTTGCAATTTCAAAACAGGTGTGGTATAGTCTGTATGTTACGGAAGTGCGGGCTGTGGTCGGTTCGTAAAACTTCCGAGTTACTGAAAGAGGTGACATCTGATGAAAGAGTCGATCCATCCTGACTACAAGCAAACGACCATTACCTGCGCTTGCGGCGAAGTGATTGCAACCGGTTCCACCAAGGAAAATATCCGTGTTGAAATTTGCTCCAAGTGCCATCCGTTCTTTACGGGCAAGCAGAAGTTGGTTGATACCGGCGGGCGAGTTGATCGCTTTAAGAAGCGTTTCGGCATGCAGGAAGGCAAATAAGTTTGTAGGAAAAAACGGACAACGCGGCGCGTTGTCCGTTTTTTACACATTTGTGCAATCAATTGATGTTAAACGAAACAAACGGACCAACGGAGGGAAAGGGTGTGTGCGGGGAAACCGTCAGGGTTTCCCTGCGCGTCGAGCGGACGTATGTCCGCGGATAAATCCGCCCGCAGGCGGCATTTGACGAAAGGCGGCACAGCCGCATTCCGTCGAATGCAACGCGGCGCGTTGTCCGTTTTTTGTAGGAGTTGAGTGGAATGACGAAGGATTATCGCACCGTGTGCCGCGCGGCATCGGATGAATTTACCGAAAAACGTTCGCGTTTTATCGGGCATATTGCACCTGTCACCACCGAAGAAGAGGCACAGGCGTTTGTGGCGGCACGCAAAAAAGAGTTTTGGGATGCCAAACACAACGTGTGGGCATACGTGTTGCGTGAAGGCGGTATTCGCCGTTTTTCGGACGACGGAGAACCGCAAGGCACGGCCGGTATGCCGGTGTTGGACGTGTTGCAAAAAGAAGGGGTGACCGACTGCGTGGTGGTGGTCACACGGTATTTTGGCGGCATTTTGCTGGGCGGCGGCGGTTTGGTGCGTGCGTATTCGCACGCGGCGCGCTTGGCGGTGGATGCCGGGGTGCGGTGCGATATGCGCTGTTGCGAGTTGTTGTCGCTCACCTGCGATTATGCACAGTACGGCTGGGCGGCTCCGCTTTTGCAAGCGCACGGCGCGGTGCTGGATGACACGGTGTTTGAAGAAGCGGTGACCTTGCGGTTTCACCTGCCGTTTGAGGCCCACGATGGGTTGCAAAAGGCGTTGACCGAACAGTCGGCAGGCACGTTGACCCTTGCCGAAGAAGGGGAAGGGTTTTATCCGTTTCCCGTGGAAAAATAAATTTCGTCTTTTTTTCAGAAAAAACAAGGAGTTTTTCAATTTTGCGCGTATATAAGAGTATATGACCGAAAAAAGGAGTGTGCAGACATGACGGTACGGGAACGGTATGAACGGGAGGAACACACCCGTCTTTCGCCGCATGCGGCATTTTCGGACGAAGCACAACGGGAACACCCCGGTGAGCCTTGCCCGTATCGCACCGAATATCAACGGGATCGCGACCGCATTCTGCATTGCAAGGCGTTTCGCCGTCTGAAACACAAAACACAGGTGTTTCTTTCGCCCGAAGGGGACCATTACCGCACACGGTTGACCCACACGTTGGAGGTGGCGCAGATCGCACGCACGGTGGCACGGGCATTGCAACTCAACGAAGATCTCACCGAAGCGATCGCGTTGGGACACGATTTGGGGCACACCCCCTTCGGTCACGCAGGCGAGCGTGCGCTCGACCGCTTGATGGATGGCGGTTTTCGCCATTTCGAGCAAAGCGTGCGCGTGGTGGAACGGCTGGAAAACAACGGTGTCGGGTTGAACTTGACCCGTCAGACCCGAAACGGCATTTTCACCCACACCCGTGGGGAGGAAGCCTACACGCTGGAAGGGCGCATTGTGCGCTTGGCGGATAAGATCGCCTACATCAGCCACGATATTGATGACGCGGTGCGTGCCGGTGTGTTGAAGGAATCGGACGTCCCCCCACATCTGCTTCAAACCTTTGGGGAAGGGCGCGCCGCCCGTATCGACCGCATGGTCACCTCGCTGGTGGAAAACAGCGGCGACACGGTGGCGATGGACGATGTCACCGCCAAAGCGTTTGAAGAATTGCACGCATTTATGTATAAGGCGGTGTATCTGAATCCGGCCGCCAAAAGTGAAGAAAGCAAGGTGGACGGCTTGATTGAGCAGATGTTCACCCACTTTGTGCAAACGCCGGAATCCCTGCCTGCCGAATACGCCGCCATCTGTGAGCGTGAAGGCGCGGCACGGGCGGTGTGCGATTACATCGCCGGCATGACAGACAACTACGCGCTCGACGTGTACAGCAGGTTGTTCATTCCGCGCAGTTGGGGCGTTACAATCAGCAAGTAATTGACGTTTACAACACGAAAGGAGGGGTCACGGTGGCGATACCCGACAGTTTTATTGAAGACGTAGTTAACCGCAACGAATTGGAACCGTTGGTGTCCACCTACGTCCGCCTGAAACGGCGCGGACGCACTTTGGTGGGGCTTTGCCCCTTCCACGGGGAAAAGACCCCGTCTTTCACCGTGTACAGCGACAACAATTCCTTTTACTGTTTCGGTTGCGGTGCCGGCGGTGACGTGATCACCTTCGTGCGGCGCATGGAAAATCTGGATTACGTGGATGCGGTGAAGTTTTTGGCGGAACGCGCCGGCTTGCGCATGCCGGAACAGGGTGTCAACGACGCGGTGTCCAAACTGCGCGTACGCGTGCTGGAAGCCAACCGCGAAGCGGCACGCTTTTATCACGGTATGTTGAGCGACCTGAAAGGCGCGGTGGGGTTGCAGTATTACCGCTCTCGCGGCTACACCGATGCCACCATTCGCCATTTTGGGCTGGGGTATGCACCCGATTCGGGTTGGGCGTTGCGCGATGCGTTGCGGCAAAAGGGGTTTACCGATGAAGAACTGATTGCCGCGTGGCTGTGCAAACGAAGTGAACGCGGTCATTTATACGACATTTTCCGCGGACGCATTATGGTGCCGATTATTGATATTCGCGGCAACGTCATCGCGTTTGGCGGTCGTGTGTTGGACGATTCCAAACCGAAATACATCAACACCTCCGACACGCTGGCATACAAAAAGTCGGACAACCTGTTTGCGCTGAATTTTGCGAAATCCGCGCTTGGCAAAATGGACGAAGGCGGCACGCAACTGATCTTGTACGAAGGGTATATGGACGTGATTGCGTTGCATCAGGCAGGGTTCACCAATGCGGTGGCGGCGCTGGGCACATCGTTTACAGCGGAGCATGCACGGCTGATTGCCCGATATGCATCGGAAGTGGTGCTCACGTTTGATGCGGATGCCGCGGGACAAAAGGGCACGGGGCGCGCCATTGACCTGTTGCGCGAAACGGGTGTGCGTATCAAAGTGGTGCGTGTGCCCGACGGTAAAGATCCGGATGAATTTATCAAAAACAACGGTGCCGAGCGGTTTCGTTTGTTGATGGAACGCTCTGCGAACGACGTGGAGTACCGTTTGTTGGAACTGGGCAGAAAGGTCGATCTCACCTCGGCAGACGGACAATCCCGTTATCTCAAAGAGGTGGCGGGGCTGCTGGCAGGGTTGCAAAGTCCGGTGGAACGGGACGTGTATGCCGGCAAGATCGCTTCGGAGATCGGGGTGACCAAATCCGCCTTGTTGGATCAGATCCGCAGTGTGGATCGCCGCCGCATCCGTCGGCAGGAAGGGCAGCAACTTTCCCAAGCGGTGCGGCAAAGCAATGCGGCGGTGAAAAAGGTGAATCCCGAAGCGGAAACCCATTGGCGTGCCGCCCGTGCAGAGGAAGCGTTGATCGGTTTGCTGATCCGCAACCCCGATTACATCCCCAAAGTGAGCGAAGCGTTGCCGCCCGAACAGATGGTCACGGCGTTCAACCGTGGGGTGTATGAGCAATTGGTCACACGGCACAAAAGCGGCTTGCTTGTGGAATTGGCCTTGCTCTCTGCGGAATACGAAGTGGACGGCATGGCGTATCTCACACGTATGGTGCAAGAAGCGAGCGAACGGGCAAACACCCCCGAAGAAGCGTTACACTGTGCCGCTGTGATCGCCGAAGAAAAGCGGCGTCTTGCCGTGCAGGAGGGCACTCCATCGGACGAGGACATTCAAGCCTATTTGAAAAGACTACGGGAAGATAAGAAATAACCGTTTGAAAAGGAGATATACATAATGAGCACGAAGGTTAAGGAACAAGAACAGGTCACCGAAAACACCACCCCTGCGGCAGAAACCGAAGCGGTTGAGCAGGAGCATCCGACCCCTGCCGATGCGGCGACCTTGCTGAAAGAAAAGCGGTTGAACGATCTTTTGGTGTTGGGCCGTGCCAAGGGTAAACTCACCACGCAGGAGATCTTGGATGCCACTGAAAATGCGGATTTCGATCTGGAACAGGTGGACAAACTCTATGAATTGATCGAAGCGCAGAACATCCAGATCGTGGACGATTTTGCGGACGATAATTTGGTGGACATCGAGACGGTGATTGAAGAGCGTGCGGACGGCGAGGATATGGGCGACCCCGTGATGGTGGACGACCCCGTGAAGGTGTATCTGAAAGAGATCGGTCGTGTGCCGTTGCTCACCCCCGAAGAGGAAGTCACGCTGGCAGAACGCATCATGGCAGGGGACAGCAGTGCGAAAAAACGATTGTCCGAAGCCAATTTGCGTCTGGTCGTCAGCATTGCCAAACGTTACGTCGGGCGCGGCATGCAGTTTTTGGATTTGATCCAGGAAGGTAACCTCGGTCTGATTAAAGCGGTGGAGAAGTTCGACTATACCAAAGGTTTCAAATTCTCCACCTATGCCACGTGGTGGATCCGTCAGGCGATCACCCGTGCCATTGCGGATCAGGCGCGCACCATCCGCATTCCCGTGCACATGGTGGAAACCATCAATAAGGTGAAGAAGGTGTCCAGCCAACTGCTGCACGAAAACGGACACGAGCCGTCGGTGGACGAAATTGCCCAGCGTTTGGAAATGTCGGTGGATAAGGTGCGCGAGATCATGCGTGTGGCGCAAGAACCGGTTCCGCTGGAAACCCCCATGGGTGAGGAAGAGGACAGCCACCTTGGCGATTTTATTCCCGACGACGATGCTCCGGCACCGGCGGATGCGGCATCCCACACGCTGTTGCGTGAGCAGTTGAGCGAAGTGCTTGCCACCCTTACGCCGCGTGAGGCAAAGGTGTTGCAACTGCGTTTTGGCTTGGAGGACGGTCGTCCGCGCACGCTGGAAGAGGTGGGCAAGGAATTCGACGTCACCCGTGAGCGTATTCGCCAGATCGAAGCGAAGGCTCTGCGTAAATTGCGTCATCCCAGCCGCAGCAAGAAACTGAAAGATTTCTTGGATTAAGAGGTTCATAATGCATATCAATTTGGAATCGGATTACGCCGTGCGCATCGTGCACCACATGGTGCACCTTGGCGGACGGTGTGATGCACGCACGGTGGCAGAGGCCACGGGTGTGTCCTTGCGTTTTGCGTTGAAGATTATGGGTAAACTGGTGGCGGCAGGCGTGGTGCTTTCTTTCAAAGGGGCACACGGCGGCTATGAATTGGCGCGCCCTGCTGCCGACATCACGTTGCGGCAGGTGATCGAAGCGGTGGAAGGACCCTACCGTTTCAGCCGTTGCGGCGACGGGGAATACACCTGCACCCACACGACGGCCGGTGTGTGCCCGTTCTACTCGGTGTTTGATGAAGTGACCCGTACGGTGGTGGACAAACTGGATACCATCACCTTCGACCGTATCGGAAAGGAATAAACGGGAGTATGGCTATGCTGTCTGCCCACCGCATGGGCAAACAGTTCGGAGAACGCACGTTGTTTTCCGGATTGAGTTTTGAAATAAACGAACACGACAAGGTGGGCTTGGTCGGCGAAAACGGCTGTGGCAAGACCACCTTGTTTCGCATGCTCACGGGGGAATATTCCATTGACGAAGGGGACGTGGTGTTTGCCAAAACCGCCCGTATCGGGTATTTGGAACAGCACGCTTGCTCGGGGGAAGAACACACCTTGTGGGACGAGGTGGAAGCGGTGTTCGCCCCCGTGATCGCGGTGGAAAAGGAGTTGGCGGCGGTTACGCTGCGCCTGCAAGGGCACGCGGCAGGGGATACCGCGTTGATCGACCGTCAACATCAACTGCAAGAGGAGTTTGACCGTCTGGGCGGTGCGTATTACAAAAGCCGTGTGCGTTCCACCCTGCTCGGGCTCGGGTTTCCCGAAACCGCATTTTCTCAGCCGGTGTCTTCGCTTTCGGGAGGGCAGAAATCCAAAGCCGCCATGGGACGGTTATTGTTGTCCGAAGCCAACGTGTTGCTGCTCGACGAGCCGACCAACCATTTGGACATTACGGCGGTGGAGTGGTTGGAAGAGTTTTTGCGCAACTATCCGGGCACGGTGGTGGTGATCTCGCACGACCGTTACTTTTTGGACCGTGTCACCACGCGCACGCTGGAAATCGCGAACGGGCGGTTATATGCCACCAACGGCAACTACACCGCCCATCGCGCCGCCCGCGACAAAGACAAAGAGGTGGAGGCGCATCATTACAAAACGCAGATGCGTGCCATCCACAAACTGGAAGACAACATCACTCTGCTGAAAAGTTGGAACCGCGAAAAGAGCATTCGTGCCGCCGAAAGCCGCGAAAAACGGCTGGAACGTCTGCGCGCGGAACTCACCGTTCCCGAAGGGGAGCGAGAGCAAATTCGCTTTGATTTCACCGCCGAACAGGTGAGCGGCAACGAGGTGCTGAGCGCCGGGGACATTTCCATGGGATTTGACGGGCGCACGCTGTTCAAACACGCGGAATTGCACATTCGCCGCGGTGAACGGGTGTTTTTGATCGGACCGAACGGATGCGGCAAAACCACCCTGCTCAAAATTTTGGCAAATCGTCTCACCCCCCAAAGCGGTTACGTTCTGCCGGGTGCCAAGGTGCGCATCGGCTATTACGACCAGACCCAAGCAGGACTGGACGACCGTAACATGGTGATTGATGAAATCTGGGACAGTTATCCCCGTTTGTCACAGACCGAGGTGCGCAACGCCTTGGCTGCGTTTTTGTTCCGTGGAGACGACGTGTTTGCCGAGGTGGGCAACCTGTCGGGCGGCGAACGCGCACGCATTTTGTTGCTCAAACTGATGTTGGCACGGGACAATTTCTTGTTGCTGGACGAGCCGACCAACCATTTGGACATCACTTCATGTGAAGCGCTGGAAGCCGCGCTGTCGGGATATGACGGCACGGTGCTGATTGTGTCGCACGACCGCTATTTCATCGACCGTTTGGCAACCCGTGTGGTGCGCCTCACCGAAGACGGGTGCGAATCCTTTATCGGCGGTTACACCGATTATCAGGAAAAATTCATCGCCCGTGCCACTGCATCGGCCGCCGCAGCACCGCCGAAAGAGAATGCGTATAAACAGCGCAAAGAGGCGGAATCGGCGCGCCGCAAACAGCAAACGCGACTTGCCCGTTGCGAGGCGGCGATTGCCCAAGCGGAAGCCGAAGCGGCGGCGTTGCAGGAACAGATGAACACCCCCGAAGTGGCCACCGATTATGCCCGTTTGGGCGAGGTCACGGCACAGTGGGAGGAAACCTGCCGCCGTTTGGACGAACTGATGGCGGAATGGGAAGAGTTGCAGTTGGCAATGGAATCGGAATAAAAATGCGAAAAAAGGTAGACAGTCGCACCAAAATGTGGTAAACTGTTATATTATCGCACAGATTAGGGAGGTGAGCAGATGGAAAAGTGGGATTTGTTGGATGCCCAAGGCAACGCCACGGGGCGCACCATCGTCCGCGGCGAGCGGTTGATGGCAGGGCAGTATCATCTGGTGGTGCATATCTGGATCGTGGATAGCCGCGGCCGTCTGCTCATTCAAAAGCGTGCACCCACCTTGCGGTTGATGCCGGGTGTGTGGGCGGCCACGGGCGGTTCGGCTGTGTCGGGCGAAGTGTCGTCGGATGCGGCGCGCCGCGAATTGGCGGAGGAACTGGGCATTCTCACCTATCCGAATGAGTTGCAATATCTCGGGCGGTTGCGCCGTCGCAATTCCCATTGCGATTTGTGGCTGTTGCGTTCGGATGTGGCGGCGGATTCGCTTCACCTGCAAAAGGAAGAGGTGGCGCGCGCCATGTGGGTGACGTGGGACGAATTGATGGATATGGTGCATCAGCGCCGTTTCCACAACTACGGTCGCCAGTATTTCGGGTGGTTGCGCCGCCATGTTTACGGAGAGGACGGGGAACCGCGTGAAGATTGAGCGGTTTTTGAATCGATTTTTGAAAAACGAAACATTGACAGACGAGCAAACTGCCCGTTTCGCGTACGGTCAAGTCGCGGGATGGGTCGGTCTCGGCGCCAATGTTTTTTTGTTTGCCATCAAAGTGTTGGCAGGCTTGCTTTCGGGCAGTGTGTCCATTTTGGCGGATGCGTTTAACAACCTGTCGGATGCCGGCTCGTCGCTGGTGGCGCTGGTGGGATTTCGGCTATCCTCCGCACCGCCCGACCGTGAACATCCCTTCGGTCACGGGCGCATGGAATATCTTTCTGCCATGGCGGTGGCGGCACTCATTTTGGTGGCAGGTGTGGAACTGCTGAAAACCGCAGTGGATAAGATTGTGCATCCCACCGTGCCGCAATGGCAATGGTTGCCCGTGCTGATCTTGGTGGCAGCGATTTTGGTGAAAGGCGGCATGGCGTGGTTCTATCGCCGTGTGGATCGCGTGGTGGATTCGCAAACCTTGCGTGCCGCCGCAACCGACAGCCGCAACGACATTCTCTGCACCGCGCTGGTGCTCGTGTCCACCGTGGTGGGCGGTCTGTACGGCGTGGCAATGGATGGCTACGTCGGTGTGGCGGTGGCGCTGTTCGTGATGTGGTCGGGCTTTTCGGTGATGCGTGAAACCGTGTCGCCCCTGCTTGGTCAAGCGCCCGACCCTGCGTTGGTGATGGCAGTGAAAGAGCGTGTGCTGTCCTATGACGGCATTGTGGGGGTGCACGATCTGTTGGTGCACAATTACGGTCCCGGTCGGTTGGTGCTGTCGCTTCACGCGGAAGTCCCGTGCGAAGGGGATATGATGAAAAGCCACGATTTGATCGATTGCATCGAGCGTGATTTGGCCGATGCGTTTCGCGCGGTGGTGTGCATTCACATGGATCCTGTGGACACGGCAGACGAGCGTGTGGGACAACTGCGCATGCTCACCCAAACGGTGGTGGAGGATGTTGACAGCGCCCTCACCATGCACGATTTTCGCGTGGTGTTCGGCGACACCCACACCAACTTGATCTTTGATCTGGTGGTGCCGTTTCACCACAAAGCACCAAGCGACACCGTGCGTGAGATCGAGCGGCGTTTGCAGACGATCGATCCGCACTTGTGTGTGGTTGCCACGGTGGAACACACGTATGAATAGGGCGAGTCCTAAGGTGACGGTATGACATATTATTTAGTTTATAACGGATTTTGGAATCCCACCGCGTGGCCGCCTTCGGCAGTGGCATTGGAAGCCGCCGCCAAAGCGGAGGGAATCGCGTTGCAGGTCACGCCCAACACGGCGTGGATCGCGCGCTATGACAGTACGGGCACCACGGTGGCAGGACCGCACGGCACCCTTGCAAAAGGGGACGTGGTGTTGTTTTGGGATAAGGATACACGGCTCGCGCATGCGATGGAAGCGGTGGGGGCACGGCTGTTCAACACCGCCGAAGCGATCGAACTGTGCGACGATAAGTTGAAGACACACGCGGTGTTGGCAAAGGCAGGGCTGCCCATGCCGCGCACCCTTGCCGCCCCCATGACCTATGTAGAAAACGATGCGGCAGGCAGTGCCGTGTTTTGGGACACGGCGGAAAAACAACTCGGATTTCCCATGGTGGTAAAGGAGTGCTTCGGTTCGCTCGGCGGACAGGTGTATTTGGCAGGGGATCGCACCGCATTGAAGGAGCGTACCCTCTCGATGGGGGCGAAACCGTTTTTGGTGCAGGAATTCATTTCGGCCACGGCAGGGGACGATAAACGCCTGTACGTGGTGGGCGATCGCGTGGTGGCGGCGATGCACCGCCATTCCAACAGCGATTTTCGTGCCAATATTGAACACGGTGGGGAAGGGACGGCGTACACGCCCACCACTCACGAGTGCGCATTGGCGCTGGCGGCATGCCGTGCGTTGGGGCTGGACCACGGCGGCGTGGACATTTTGGATGGCGAGGACGGACCGCTGCTTTGCGAGGTGAATTCCAACGCCCACATGGCAGGCATCACCGCCTGCACGGGGGTGGACGTGGCGGCCGCGATTGTGCGCTACGTAAAGGATATGAGGTGACACGATGAGTCAAAAAGGAAAAGAGGCACGAGCGCTGTTTGAGCAAGGGTACAACTGCGCCCAATCGGTGGCAGGCGTGTTTGCCACGGAGATGGGACTTGAACGCGAAACGGTGGTGCACATGATCTCGCCGTTCGGCGGCGGTATGGGACGCCTGCGTGAAGTGTGCGGCGCGTTTTCGGGTGCGCTGTTTGTGCTCGGCGTGCTGTATGGCTATGACGATGCCAAAGCAAGCG
>JAZNTC010000044.1:0-2759 GCA_045591605.1 Acutalibacteraceae bacterium
ATCGCCCTGCTCGGTGCGGCGGCGGCAACGGGCGCGCTCGGCATCACCGCAGAGGAACTGAAAACGGTGGTGGAGGGACTGAATCCACGCTTCCGTGAAGCGAATTTGAAAGCCTTGGCACTCGGCGTCTCTTGTGTGGCAAAATAATCCTATTGATTGGAGATACGGTTTGTATGAAACACGTGAAAAAGCTGATTTCTTGGATGTTGGCCATCGTCATGGTGGTGAGCCTTGTTCCCACGAGTGCGGTGTCCGGTTCGTTGCAGGCGTTGGCGACCGAGGTGACGTGGGATGGTACGGTGGCGAGCGGTTTTGCTTCGGGCGACGGAACAAAAACCTACCCCTATATTATTGAAACAGCAGAACAGCTGGCGTATTTTTCGCAGGAGATCAACAACGGCAACACGTTTAGCGGTCAATACGTGGCATTGGCGAGCGACGTTTATCTCAACGACGAAACCTTCACCTACAACCCCGACACGGGTTTGGTGCAGGTGACCGACGGGAGGAATACCGCTTATTTCGGTACGGGTCGCAAAGGGGACACGAGTGGAACAAATACGGTGTTTGATACGACTGCTTCGGTGAAAGGTATGTGGTATGCATCGGAGGATGCAACCGATACCACCGCCTATGTGGGTACGCTTACGCCGTGGTTGCAAAACGGCGGATATATGCCGATCAGCATCACGTCCTCTGCCGAAATGGATGCGGCATTGAGACAATACGGCTGGGGGAGCATATATCAAAAGAGCGGCACGGTCTATTACCAAGCATATTCGTATACCGAAGGGTACGAGTATGCGTTTTTGGCGACCTTTAAGGGGGCGTTTGACGGCAACGGATACACCGTTCACGGATTGTATACCAATGGGGACGACCATTACATGGGCCTGTTTGGCAGACTGAACGGCGGCATCGTGCAGGATGTGAAGATTCAAAATGCGTTATTATGTGCGACCTATCTCGGGACGTACATCGGCGGCGCAGTGGGTGAAATGTCAAAAGGTTCGGGCGTGCAAACGGTGCAAAGTTCTGCCATCCTGCTCGGCATGCTCGTTGGCGGTGTGGTGGGTTACAACTTCGGTGTGGTGACCGCGTGTTCCTTTAACGGTACGGCGATCACCCCGTCGCAAAGCGATACCTACGCAGGTGGCATCGTGGCGCTCATGGGCAATATTGGTGCCACGGTGGATGGCTGTGTCAACGAAGGCGCGGTGTACGCCTATGAAAGCGCGGGCGGCATCGTGGGCGAAATGGGCAACATGTCGGGCAGTTCCGAAGTGAGCGTGGTGAAAAACTGTGCGAACCGCGGCACGGTGTGGGCGGCAAACGACAATGCAGGCGGTATTGTCGGCTTCGCGCAGGGCAATGTGACCGCGTGCGCCAACTTCGGCACGGTCAGCGGCGACTACCGGGACGTAGGCGGCATTGTGGGCACGCTGTATCGAAACAGCACCGTGGCGGATTGTTATAACGCAGGTGTAAAAGTCAGCGGTGCGTATTATATCGGCGGCATTGCCGGGCGTATTTACGGTGCTTCGGAGAAAATCGCCACCGTTCGCGGCTGTTACAACAGCGGTTATGTGCAAGGCCCCTCCAACAGCCGCGTGGGCGCGCTTGTGGGTCAGAAAGGCACCTATTCCACCTTGCAAAGCAACTATTACCGCATTGGCAGTGCACAAACCGACAGCGGCAGTGCGCTCGGTTGCGGCGCGAGCACGAGCGAGACCGTGTTGGATGTAGCCGGCGAGGTGGAGGACCGTTCTGCAAGCCAACTGGCACAAGAGGCGACCTTTGTCGGCTGGGATTTCAACAAGGTGTGGGAGATCGGCTGGGATAAAAACTATTATTATCCCACTTTGCGTGCGTTGGGCAGTCAAACCTATCGTTACCGTTTAACCTTTTATGACGGTGAAACGCTTTGGCGCGACGTGTGGGAGTACAGCAATATTGAATATGAAATTCCTGCCCCCACGGGGGATGGGACGCGCGACTTTGCGTATTGGTTGACAGAGGACGGCACGCAATATCTTGCCGGGGAACCGCTCTTGGTGTCGGGGGACACGGAATTCCGCGCAGTGTGGAAAGAGCGCAACGTGTCCGACTACGTGTGGGACGGCACGGCAGACACGAATTGGCGCGGCAGCGGCACACAGGAAGACCCCTATTTGATCGAAACCCCCGAGCAACTGGCAGGCTTGGCACAACAAGTGAGCAGTGGGCAAGAATACAGGGGGGCATATTTTTGCCAAACCGACAATTTGTGGTTGAACGAGGCGACCGCGACCTATTCGCAGTATTTGATGGCGGAAAATCAATGGACACCGATTGGGAAAAAAGCAGGGTCGACGACCACGTATTATTTCCGCGGTGAATATGACGGCGGCGGTTATGCCGTTCACGGTATGTACATACAAACAACCGCCGAATATACAGGACTGTTCGCCTACGCGCTCGGTACGTTGAAAAACATCTCCCTCAAAACGATGTACGTGTGCGGTGTTAAATCCGTGGGCGGCATCACAGGGTATAATGGCGGCACGGTGGAAAATTGCCAAACAGAGGGGCGTGTTATTGGAAAAAGCTATGTCGGCGGCGTGGTCGGCTATATGTCTTCTCAAGCGGCAACGGTGCAGGAATGTATCAACGCGGCGACCGTCGTCGGTGTGGGCGGCGGTGTGCAGGTCGGCGGTGTGGTCGGTTGCAGCATGGGCACCTACGGCGGCAGCGTTCTCAACTGTACCAACCTGGGGGCG
>JAZNTC010000045.1:0-1621 GCA_045591605.1 Acutalibacteraceae bacterium
GTGATAAAACAGCCGTCCGGGCGGCATGGCGTAAAGGAAGAACACACCACCCACCAAAATCGAGCCTGTCAAGGTGAGATGCAAGGTGCGTCCCACCGCTTCGCGCACGCGCTCTTGCTTGTTCAAGGCGGCGGCTTCGGATATTTCGGGGATCAGCAAGGTGGCAAGCGAGGATAAAAACGAGGACGGGAAAAAGATGAGCGGCATCGCCATGCCTTTGAGTGCACCGAACTGCGCAAGGGCAACCACCCGTGAGCCGACGTACACACCCAAACGGGAAGGCACCAACAAATTTTCCACCGTGTGTAACGCGGTGTTGAGATACCGCGTGGCGGTGATGGGCAGGGCGATCCCCATCAGTTGCGGCATCACGCGTTCACTTTTGGTAACGGCGGCAGGCGGCAGGTGACGGTGATCACGCCGAAAGGCAAACAACAGGTGGGCGCAGGAAGCAATCTCTGCCGTTACGTCCCCCACCATCACAACGGCGCAGGCGGACGCAATCGACGTGGCGTATCCGCGCTCTAACAACAGCGCGATCACGGCAATGCGCACCGCCTGTTCCAATAACTGCGCATGGGCGGTGATGTTCACGCGCCGCCGCGCCATAAAATACCCTTTCAGACAGGACGTGATCCCCATAAACGGCAGGCTGACCGTCAAGATGCGCAACGCTGCTACCGCACGCACATCCCCGATGAGATACCGCCCGATGGGGGTGGATGCCGCCGCCAACACCCCACCCGACAGGATGCCAACCGCGGCACTCACCAACACGGCAACGCGCAACGCCGAAAGCGCCGTGCGACGATCGCAGCGGCAGAGCGCATCCGTCACCATACGGGTCACAGCGGTGCAGATGCCTGCCGCCGCAAAAGCGGATGCCAGCACGTATACCGACACAATCAGTTGATACAACCCCATCCCCTCCGCCCCGATACGGGTGGAGAGATACATACGGAAAAAGATACCGACGGTGCGAAGCAACAAGGAGGTCACCGTGAGCACCGCCGCGTTTTGCAAAAACGCCGTGCGGCGCACCGTTTTAACGACCAGCATACTCGTTATACAACGCCGTCACGCGGTCCCACGTGCGGCGATCCAACCGCCCGTGCGGTTCGATGCCGAACACCGTTTGCAGTTGTTGCAACGCCGATACGGTGGTGCTGTCGAACACCCCGTTCACCGTCACGGCAGAGAGATTGGCATATCCCTCTGCCAACGTGTTGAGGATCACTTGCAACAAAAACACCGCGTTGCCGCTGTCCCCCGTTTGCCAAAACGGCTCGCCTGCCTTGAACGGGAACAATCCGCGCGGCGGTGTTTCGGGATAGGTCAGACGACGGTATTCGTCCCGCATCGCCACCCATGTGTCGCCGTCCGCTTCCCCCGTGACGGGCAGGCCGAACAACGCCTGAAAAGAAGCCACCGCTTCCCGTGTTTCGGTGCCGAAAATGCCGTCGGATGCCAACAAAGGCAAACGGGGATACTCGACTGACAACCGTCGCAGATAGGTTTGCAACTCACGCACGTCGGTCGGTTGATTTTGCTCGGTTTGCATACGATCCCTCCTTCAAAGCGGTTCTTCTTCGTCCGCCGCTCAAGTCGGATCGTAGCCATG
>JAZNTC010000046.1:0-4422 GCA_045591605.1 Acutalibacteraceae bacterium
GGCTACGAGGCGGAGGTGCGCGACCACTTCTACCAATGTGCCGCCGGTGTGTCGGTGGCTTCGATTCGGGTCGATGGCGCCATTTCGGGGTGTACCTCGATTCGTGCCGACTACCACCAAGGCAACATCTATCGCGACCGCTTCTGGGAGGTGTGGGAGCAGCGTTTTGAGCCGTTCCGCAACCGCGAGTGGATGCGAAAGGGAGCGTGTGCCGAGTGTCGCATGTTCCGCTATTGTCAAGGAGAACGCGAGAACCACTTCACGCAAGCCAAACTGCGCCGCAAATTCCTTGCCGATGGCGGCGGCACGGGTGGCGGTGATGCCGCGAATGTCTTTGAGCCGCATCGGCTCTTGCTCCAAAATCCGCACCGTGTCCTCGCCAAACTTCTTCACAATGGCGGCGGCGGTGGCAACCCCCACCCCTTTGATCACGCCCGAGGACAAATAACGAAGCACCCCGTCCGCATCCTGCGGCAGGGAGTGCTCGTAGCGGTCTGCGCGAAACTGCACACCAAACGACGGGTGATCCACCCAATCCCCTTGCAGTTTCACCGTTTCACCGGTCTGCACATCCGGCATAACGCCCACCACTTTATGTAAACCGCCGGCGGCGCTGACATCCAGCACCGTCCAACCGTTCTGACCGTTGCGGAACACCACGCGTTCCACAGTCCCTTCCATTACACGTTCGTTTTGTTCGCTCATACATCCACCAATACAGAACATATATTCGTTTTTATTATATCACATATTTTCCGAATGTAAACGGTATTTTGCAGATTTTTAAAAAAACTGCTCACAAAAGGTCGAAGCGGTGACACATTCCACACCGCACACCGTGTCGGCTGTGGCATCCAACACCGCACGGGTTTCTTCATCTGCCCCGGCATCCACCGCCACGATCGGCAAGCCGCGACGGCGGTACATTGCCGCCGCACGCAGAGTGTATTCGGCATCCTCACAATGTCCGCGAAACACCAATACCATCATACCGCGATTGGGCGGCAAACACAGCAACCGCTCGACCACGCGGCGCAATCCTTCCATACACCCGTACAGCGCAAGCAACAGCACCATCACCGTCCCCACAACGTCCCACATATCCCTCTCCCCTTTCTCGCGGCGATCCCTCCGCGCCCGCCCTCTCCGCGTATTCCATACTATGCCGAGGGAAAAAGGGGGTGAAAAAAACGCCGTGTAATCCACGGCGTTTTGTCGTATTACAAATTTGCTTCCAGCGCGGCGGAAAGATCTTCGAACGGACGCACGCCGATCAGTTCTTTCACGACCTCGCCGTTTTTGAACAGCAACAAAGCCGGGATGCTTTGAATGCCATACTGCGCGGCGGTGGCGGGTTCGTCGTCCACGTTGATTTTCGCCACCGTCAGGCGACCGTCAAATGCCGTTGCCACACGTTCCAAGATCGGTGCCATCATTTTGCACGGCATGCACCAATCGGCATAAAAATCCACCAACAAGGCATCCCCCGTTTGCAACGCGGCTTCCAGTTCTGCCGCCGAAAACACGTTCACTTCCATTGGTATTCTCCTTTACGTCAATATAGGATCGGTTAGGGTTTGACTGCTCACCCTATGGTTTCCACCACGTGTTCCACCGTGCCGAACAGACTGCCGTTACACACCAACACAAGATACACCACCGCTGCCGCCAACGCGGCAACCACCGCCAGCGCACGCTGTGCTTTGGTCAATCGCGAGGAGGCCGCCAGCACCCACGTGCGCACCATAAACGGAAACGGCAACACACTGCACAGCCCAATGTTCAAGTTGATCGCCGCATTGGCGGTGGCATCAAAATTCTCTTCCGTAATGCCGCCGAAGCGCAGAATGATCACCACCGAAAGCACCAACAGCACAAGCCCGACCAAAAGCAAAAACCACGTATCCACGCGATGCTCTTTGTGACGGCGCGTATACCCGATGAAGGAATACACCCCCGTGCCGAGCAAACAGCATGCCACGCAAAACAGCTGCACACACGAGCCGAGGTAGGAGGACACGATATCCTGTGTCACACGAAGCGGCGAGATGATCCACACCGCCACCGCCATGATGAGGAGTGCCACGGCAGACCACAAAACGGCTTTACCGCTTTTTGTCACCTTCACGGGGTTTCCTCCTCTGCCGACAACGGCACGCGTTCCACTTCCACACGGTCAAGCAAACTGAACGCAAGATCACGCGTGGCAAGCGCCGTGCCGTCCTGCATCACGCATGCACTGCCGCAAGCGGATGCCAAACGCACACAGTCTTCCATGCCGTATTCCTTCACCACGCCGATCAAAAAACCTGCCAATGCGCTATCCCCTGCGCCCACGGTGGATTTGGCTTCCACCGACGGTGCGGTGGCTTTCACCACCGCGCGATCGTTCACACAGATGAGACCTTCTGCCCCACGGGAAACCAACACATTTTCCACCCCTGCACGTTGCAGTTCACGGGCGGCACGAATCACCGCTTCGTCCGAATCGTTTTCCACCGGCAAAATGTGGCGCAATTCATGAATATTGGGTTTGATGAGCCACGGAGATACACGGCGGTAATCGTCCATGGTGAGCAGATCGCTGTCCACCACCACGCGACCGCCGGCCTGTTTGACCGCCATCATCAGTTCCACATAGTCGCTGACCGCCACGTTTTCCGGCAAACTGCCGCTGAAGGTGACGATGTCCCCTTCCTTCATGCGGGATTGGATCAGCGCCATCAACGCGCTGATCATCATCACCGACAAAAACGGCCCTTTGCGATTGATTTTCATGGTGTGTTCGTCATAGCGGAGAGTCAGATTCTCACGCACCGCTCCTTGCACTTTGAGCAGTTCATGATGGATGCTCTCCTGTTCCAAGTATCCCGCAAATTCGGCGCTGTTATCCTCGCCCACCACCGAAAGACATAAATTCGGCAAACTAAACGTTTGCACCACACGGGATACGTTGATGCCTTTGCCACCGGCTTCACGTGTTTCTTCCAACACACGGTTGGTGGCATCGAAATCCAAGCCGTCGGTCCACAAGGTCACGTCGATGGACGGGTTTAAGGTTACACTGATGATGTTACAACGCATGTCGTTCACCTCACGCACGTTGCCATTTGGCACCTTCTTTGGTATCCTCAATCACAATGCCGCGTTCCTTCAACAAATCGCGGATGCGGTCGGATTCCGCCCAATCCTTGGCGGCGCGTGCCGCGGCGCGCTGTGCCACCAACGCATCAATCTCGGCATCTTCGGGCGACACATCTCCTTCGGTCTTCTCTTCAACCAGACCGAGCGACAACACTTCGTCAAATTCCGCGATTAACGCCAACTTTTCGGTGGCGTTCAACGGCGCTTTCAGCACGTCATACAACGCGGTCACCGCCAGCGACGTGTTCAAATCGTTATCCATCGCTTCGCGGAAGGAGGCACGGTATGCTTCAATGCCGTCCCCCACCGTTTCGTCCGCGGCCGGGGTCAGTGCCGCCACCTTCTTTTTCAGTTGCGCATAGGCTTTGGCGGCGTTGTCCATCCCTTCCCACGAGAAGGTGAGAGATTTGCGATAATGTGATTGCAGGCAGAAGAAACGGTATGCCAACGGGTCGTACCCTTTTTCTTCCAACAACGACACCGTGAGGAATTCCCCTTTGGATTTGCTCATTTTGCCGCCTGCCGTGTTCAGGTGTAACACGTGAAACCAGTAACGGCACCACGGATGCCCCAAATACGCTTCGCTTTGGGCGATCTCGTTGGTGTGGTGCGGAAAAATATTGTCCACCCCACCGCAATGCAGGTCGAGGTATTCTCCGAGATATTTAATGGCGATACCCGAACATTCGATGTGCCAACCGGGATATCCCACACCCCACGGGCTGTCCCATTTCAGTTCTTGATCGTCAAATTTGGATTTGGTGAACCACAGCACGAAGTCCGCTTTGTTGCGTTTGTTGCTGTCCTCTTCCACACCGTCACGCACGCCCACGGCGAGATCTTCGCTGTCGTGCTTGTTAAAGACGTAATATTCATTCGGACAGGAGGTATCGAAATAGATGTTGCCGCCGGCTTCGTATGCCACCCCTTTTTCGAGCAACGTTTCCACCAGATGAATAAACTCCGCAATGCAGCCGGTGGCCGGTTGCACCGTGTTCGGGCGGCGAATGTGCAGTTTCTCGCAATCCGCAAAAAACGCATCGGTGTAAAATTGAGCAATTTCCATCACCGTCTTTTTCTCGCGGCGTGCACCTTTCAGCATTTTATCTTCACCGGTATCCGCATCGCTGGAGAGATGCCCCACGTCGGTGATGTTCATCACGCGGTTGACGTCATACCCGATGTAGCGCAGATACTTTTCCAGCACGTCCTCCATCATGTAGGTGCGCAGATTACCGATGTGCGCATAGTGATACACCGTCGGGCCGCAGGTATACA
>JAZNTC010000047.1:0-14862 GCA_045591605.1 Acutalibacteraceae bacterium
AGCTATAACCTGATTCCGCACCAGACGGTATTGCAAAACGTGGAGTTGGCCCTCACGTTGTCGGGCGTGTCCAAAACGGAGCGCCGTGCCCGTGCCAAAAAGGCATTGGAAGATGTCGGTTTGGGCGATCAGCTCAAAAAACGCCCGAACGAGATGTCGGGCGGGCAGATGCAACGTGTGGCGATCGCCCGTGCACTGGTGAACGATCCCGACATCATTTTGGCGGATGAGCCCACGGGTGCACTGGACACCGAAACCAGCGTGCAGGTCATGGAGATTTTGAAGGAGATCTCCAAAGACCGCTTGATTGTGATGGTGACTCACAACCCCGATCTGGCGGAGCAATATTCTTCGCGTATTATTCGCATGTTGGATGGCGAGATTACCGACGATTCCGCACCGCTCACCGACGAGGAGGTTGCGGCGACCGAAGCCGCGTATGCGGCGATGGCCCCGAAAGCGAAAAAAGAGAAGAAGCCTTCCATGTCGTTTTCCACCTCCTTTATGCTGTTGCTCAAAAACCTCTTCACCAAGAAGGGGCGCACGACCTTGACAGCGTTTGCAGGCTCAATCGGCATCATTGGCATCGCGTTGATTTTGGCAGTGTCGCAGGGCACGACGGCGTATATCGACTCGGTGCAAGAAAGCACCCTTTCGGCGTATCCCATTACGCTGGAAGCCTCTACGGTGGAACTTTCTTCACTGATCGAAGCGTTTATGAATATTCAAGACGGTGAATCCGACCACCCCGACGATGCGGTGTACAAAAAAGCGGCATTGCAGAACATGATCAATGCCTTGGGTTCGCTGGAAGCCAGACAAAACGACTTGAAAGCGTTTAAGGAATACCTTGAAAAAGAACTCGCCAACCCTAACTCTTCGCTGAAAGAGGCGGTCAACGGCGTGCAATACGGGTATGATGTGGATATGCTGATCTACACCAAAAACGTGGACGGCAAGATTTTGCGTGCCGATACCGAAGAGATCCTGACCGAACTGATCCTTAAATATATGGGCATGGATATGTCCCAGATGTCGGCAATGGCGCAATCCTCGCCGATGGGGTCGATGGGCACCATGTCGGTGGAACTGTGGCAGGAGCTTTTGCCCGGTGAGAATGGCGCACCCGTGAACGATCTGTTGTATGAACAGTACGAGCCGGTGTACGGCGATTGGCCGAAGGCGTATAACGAGATCGTGTTGGTGGTGGATAAAAACAACGAGCTGGACGACGTGACGTTGTATGCGCTGGGTCTTTTGCCCGAAGCGGATATGGAGGCGTTGATCAATGCCGGTTTGAACAGCACCACCGTGGAGAAAACGGAAGGTCGCTGGACCTATGAAGAGATCGTCGGTCGTGAGTACAAAACCATTTTGAGCGCGGATTGCTATGAACTCAACGCCACCACGGGGTTGTATGAAGATGCGCGCAAGGACGAAAACAAACTGCGCCGCTTATATGATAACGCGCTCTCCTTAAAGGTGACGGGCATTATCCGCCCGAAAGAGGACGCCGACGTGGCGATGCTCACGGGCAGCATTGCGTACACCAACGGGTTGACCAAATATATGATCGAAAAAGCGGCGGATTCGCCCGTGATCCTGGCGCAAAAGAATTCGCCCGACCGCGACGTGTTGACAGGATTGCCCTTCAAGCCCGATGCCGGTGCGATGAGCGATCAGGACAAAGCTGTCGCCTTCTTGAATCATCTGGACACCATGGAGCCCGGCGAGCAGGTAGCGATGTACATGAAATTGGAAATGCTCAATTTCATGCAACAGCGCTTGGCGGAAATGACAATGGGCAAGACCCGTGCCGAAAAGGAAGCGATGGTGATCGCGTTCTTTGCTCAACAAAGCGGTTATGCGGATGAAGATGCGGCAAAATATTTTGCTGCGCTTTCGGAAGAAGAATCGAACGAATTGGTCACCCAACTACTGATGGCGCAGATCTCCATGCAGGAATTGCCGCAAAAACAGCAGGAATTGATGGCGAAACCGATGGAAGAGTTGCTGGCGGCATTTGCGGCGTTCCGTGCCAATTTGCCGGACGTGCGTTCGGATGTGTTCCAAGCGCAAGGGGAAGAGGTCAAAGTGCCTGCGTATGCACAACTGGCGGCTTACTATGACAACTTGATGGAATTCTCCGAAACCACGTATGAGGATAATCTGAAAGCAATGGGCGATCTGGATCTGGAATCCCCCTCCACCATCAACATCTATGCCTCGTCGTTTGAAAATAAAGACGTTATCGAAGCGGCGATCACGAAATACAACGAGGGCGTGGAAGAGATCAAGAAGATCAAGTACACCGACTATATCGGGTTGATGATGTCCTCGGTGACCACCATCATCGATGCCATTACCTACGTACTGATCGCGTTTGTGTCCATTTCGCTTATCGTGTCCTCCATCATGATCGGTGTCATCACCTTGATCTCGGTGCAGGAACGCACCAAAGAAATCGGTATTCTCCGTGCGATCGGTGCTTCCAAACGCGACGTGTCCAGCATGTTCAACGCCGAGACGATTATTGTCGGTTTTGCGGCCGGTCTGCTCGGTGTGTTGGTGACCTATCTCTTGTGTATCCCCATCAATTTGATCCTCAATCACTTCACGGGCATCGCCAATCTGCGCGCGTTCTTGCCCATTGAAGCAGCGATCATTCTGGTGGCGATCAGCGTGTTGCTCACGCTGGTGGCAGGTATTATTCCGTCGCGCAGTGCGGCGAAGAAAGATCCTGTTGTGGCATTGCGTACCGAATAACATCGTATATGAAAAGGCATACCGTCGGTATGCCTTTTCGTATGCGGATTTTGCTTTTTAATTTGTAAAAACCGACGTTTTTCCTTGACACGCCGTGCGAAAGGTTTTATGATAGAATTAACTGAAAAAATAGGGGAGGACCCATGATCCGTTTTAAGGAGTAACGTATGAGTAAGTACACATTGATCACCGGCGCTTCCGGTGGCATTGGATGGGAGCTGGCACGGCAGTTTGCCGCAGGCGGTCATCCGCTCATTTTGGTGGCGCGCAGTGAAGCGCGTTTGCAGGAAAAGAAAGTGTTGTTGGAGGCGGAATACCACGTTCCTGTGGTGGTGATGCCGCAAGACCTCACTCTGCCCAATGCGGCACAAGATCTGTTTGACCGCACCGTGGCGGCAGGATTGTCGGTGGATATTTTGGTGAACAATGCAGGGTTTGGTGACTTTGTGTCCTTTGTTGATGCGGATTGGGAACGGCAACGGGACATGGTGACGCTCAACGTCACCGTGCTGATGCAGTTGACCCACTGTTATGCCCGTGCCATGCGTGAAGAGGGCGGCGGACGCATTTTGAACGTGGCGTCGCTTGCGGCGATGGCAGCAGGTCCGTATATGGCGACGTATTATGCCACCAAGGCGTTTGTGCTGTCCTTTTCGGAATCGATGGCAGAGGAGTTGGCGGAATACGGCATTACCGTGACGGCGCTGTGTCCCGGCCCGACCGAAAGCAATTTCGAAACGGCGGCGAATTTGAAAGGCGGCAACTTGTTCCGCGCGCTGCCGGTGGAAACTGCCGAAAAGGTGGCGCGCCGCGGTTACCGTGCCACCATGAAAGGAAAAGCCATTCAATTTTGCGGCATCACGGTGCATGCGATGAGTTTTGCTTCGCGCCTGACACCGCGTTGGCTCAACCGCAAAACAACCAAACGTATCAACGGTGATCCCCGAAAGAAAGGAGAGGGCGTATGAAACGTGTGTGGATAGTCGCGCTTGTGATAGCGATGTTCATCTCCGTTTTGACGTTACCTGCTTCCGCTATCCAGTGGTACTATTGGGAGGACAACCGTTTGTCTATTGTGAGTGAGCCGGGTGAATTCCTCGAGGAAGGTTTACAATTTTATCGCGGAGAAGAAGAAATCACGGCGGAGGACTTGCAATGGGTGGATAACGGTGTGGACGGCAAGGCGCTGTATTTGCCGGGCGACGGCACCTTCTTGCGCTTGGACTACACCGCGGCACGCTTGACGCAATTCACCTTTTCCGCGTGGGTCAACCGCCAAGGGGACGAAAGCGGTGAGCGCTTGTTCAGCGTGGCGCGCGGTGATCAGAATTATCTCACCTTTTCGCCGTATATGTACAATCCCGCGTTGTATCGCGAGGATGGGTTTGTAAACGGTGTGTATCTGCGGTATCAGTACGGCGGTGCAACCGGCACGGATCTGGATCTGTTTAATCCCACCAACGAACAGGTGAGTTACGCTCTGCCGAAAAATGAGTGGCATCACGTGGCGGTGACCGCCGACGGGCGCACGGCGCGTGTGTATATCGACGGTGTGTTGTGGCTGGAAGACCGTATGTTGAACACGGTGTACGAATTGCTGGCGTTTTCGCTGGATATCGGTACGGGCGAATGGGGCGATCCTACTCTTCACGCGTTGCTCGACAACGTGGCATTGTACCGTAAAGTGCTGAACATGGACGAGATCGCGGCATTGGCACACATGGAAGAAACCGTGCCGTATCTTCCCACCGCACCTTCCACCACCACTACCACGACCACCACCACCGTTCCCGTTACCACCACACAAGGCGAGCCGATTCGTCAAACAATGAGCGAAACGTTGTGGGGTATTCCGCTGTGGGGTGTGTACACACTCGGCGGTATTCTCACGGCATACGTGGCGTTGACCGTGGTGTTGAACTTGCACGACCGTAAGAAGAAAGGCGGTGGTTCGTGATGAAAAAGACACTGTTGTGGATTCTTCTGTTATCGACCCTGCTGTGTGCGGTGGGCGGTGTGTCTGTTGGTGCTATGGGGAAAGAGACCGAATATGTGTTTTCACTGGACGAAGAAGGCTATTTAATGGAGCGGACAGAAGGTGAACTCGCTTTTTGGGAAGCCCCTGCCGTGTTGACGGGGCAATCGGTCACCGACGGTGTGCTCACGTTAAAAAATGAAGCGGATCGTGTGGTGGATTTCACCCTGACGTCGGTTTCCTTGCCGTATGACAACGAAGAAGCACTCGCGTATTTGGATGCGGTGACCCTCGTGATCACGCAGGGCGACCGTGAGATCTATCACGCACCATTTACCCACATTATGGATGCCGATCGTGCCCCCATTGTATTTTCGGGGGTACAACCGGGTGAAAGCCGCCGGTTGCATTTTTCCATTGCCTGCGATTTCACCTATCACGGTTCGGTGCCATCCTACGAATCCCTTGTGTGGACGTTCAAATCGTCGGTGGTACCGCTTGTCACCCAACCCAGCAGTGCGCCGATTCAACCGATTCCTGAAACCGACTGGACAATGATCGCCAAAATTGCCGCCATGGCGTTTGGTGTGTTGGTGCTCACCTGCGCGTTGGTTGCCGTGGTACGGTTGGTCCGCAAAAAGATAAAACGGTAAAAAGCAAATAACAAACGCGGTCGGTGTCAAAACACCGACCGCGCTTGTTATTGCGGAGTAAATCCTTCAAATATAAATCCTACAAAATCCTTGCGATGATCGTCGATCTCCTTTTGCGAACGGATAGTCCACGCGATGGGGAGGGCGCCCAAGTGGGTGCACAAACGGCGGCAGGGATGCCACGCACCGTAATGCCCGTAAGACACAAAATCGGGGCGTGCAATCACGTTGGTCAACAGACAACCCACCAATTTATGCTTGAACGATTCGTTCAAAAACGGTTCTGCCAACTGTCCGCGGCACACTTGCGGACGGTTCTTTTTGTACCAACGCAGCACCTGCGGATAGAAGGATTGAATGATGTATTCTCCCTTATACTGTGCCAAGATCGCTTCGGTCGCTTCGCACAGGGCGGTGGTGTTGCCGTTGTACATTTTGAATTCAATCAACAGCGGCACACGTCCGTCCACCAACGCCAGCAGTTCGCGCAGGGTGGGGATGTGTTCTTCGCTGTTTTTTAATCGAAGCGATTTCAACGTGTTCAACGTCTGGTCTTCCACGTGGGCATCCACACCGCACATACGGGTGAGTGTATCGTCGTGAAACACCACCACTTCGCCGTCGGCGGTGAGGTGCAGATCGCATTCAATGATATACCCGGCCTTGACCGCCGCCTGAAAGGCAAGAAGCGAGTTTTCGGGGCGGTCGGCATTGTGCAATCCGCGATGCGCCACAAACGCACCGCGCAGGGTGTCGCGATGCGGATGACGGCGCAGGGCAGGGAAGATCAGAAAAAGAAACACCAAGGCGAGGAACAACAGTGTTCCGAGAATCGAAAAAAACCAAGCCATTGTTTACTCCTCTACGTCAAAACTATCCAGTACCGACGTGGTCTTTTGCGGTTTCACGTCGCCGTGTTTCACCAGCGACATGGTGAGGAACGCCAAGGTGGAAAACACCACGGCATAGGGGAACAAAATCTTGTATCCCCACGGCAGGTTGTCGATCAACAGACCGGACAAAAGCGGCGTGACGATCTGTGCCGCCATTGAGAAGGTGTAGTAATATCCCGTGTATTTTCCCACGTCCGCACCGCTGCTCATTTCCACCACCATGGGGAAGGAATTGACGTTGATGGATGCCCAGCCGACACCAACCAAAGCAAACAGCAGATAGATAACGGGAGTGGGTTTGGTGATGAAAAAGGCGGCGGCGTAACACACCGTCATCAACGCCACACCGAGCAATACCGCTTTCTTGCGCCCGATCGCGCTCGAAAGAAATCCAAGCGGCACAAAGGCGGCGATCGCGGCCACCGTGGCGATCAAGAGATAGTTCGAAGACATACTGAGATCCGCGCCCAACACGTTCATACAGTAACGGGAGAACGCGGTGGTGACCGCATTGTAGGCGGCATACCATAAGAACACCGACAACAGAATTAGAATCAAACTGACTATCACGGAGCGGGGCAGTTTTTTGCCTTTTTCGGTGTGTTCGAATTCCTCTTCGTCATCGCGGATGTTCGCTTCGGCTACCACACGGTTTTCCTTCACGGTGAACACCATCACCAGCACCGTCACAAGCATAAAAGCGGCAATCACAAGGAAGATGGGCATGAACGATTGGTCGTCCCGATAGACCTTTCCGCCGTCTGCCGTCGTTTCGCTCTTCAAAAGGAACATCATCATCACAGTGGCGAAAATGCCGCCGATGTAACCCACCAGATTGATGATGGCATTCGCCTTACTGCGCAACGGCTTTTCGGTCACGTCGGGCATATACGCCACGGCAGGGGTGCGATAGGTGGCCATGGTCACGAGCAAGGCAATCAACGTCACGGTGAAGCCGAGGAAATGCTTCATCTGCACAAAGAATGCCATAACCACCATCAAAGCCACCGCCAACAACGTGCCGAACAAAATATAGGGTGTGCGTTTGCCAAGGCGTGTACGGGTGCGGTCGGACAGCATACCGAACAACGGCAACATAAAGATCGCCAACACGTTGTCAATCGACATGATGGCGTTGGCCTCAAATGTTTTCAGACCAAAGGTGTTTTCCAACAAAAAGGGGATAACTTGATCGTAGAACTGCCAAAATGCCAAAATGGACATAAAGGCCAGACCAATCAGCACGGTGCGTTTGTAATTCAGTTTCATACAATCCCTCCTAATTGTTTTCAAGGTAGACTTTTAAGGCTTCTGCCGATGTAATGGACATCCCCTTTACAGACGCCAACTCTTCCACCGAAGCCGCACGAATGGCGCGCAACGAACCGAAATGGCGAAGCAGTGCACGGGCACGCGTTTCGCCAATGCCGTCCGCCCGCGTCAACACCGTGCCGATGCTGTTCTGCTTGCGCTTTTGGCGGTGATAGGAGATGGCAAAGCGGTGCACTTCTTCTTGGATGGAAGAGAGCAGGGTAAAGGCGGTGCGCTTGGAACGGATGGCAATCTCGCCACCGTCGGCGGCGATGGCACGGGTGCGGTGTGAATCGTCCTTCACCAACCCGTACACAGGAATCTGCAAACCGAAACGATCCACCACCGGGCGGCAAACCGCCACGTGACCTGCACCGCCGTCCAGCAAGATAAGGTCGGGTTTTCTGCCGAAACCTACCCCTTCATCCTTGTGCTCGGTGTATTCCGTAAGGCGGCGGTGCAACACTTCTTGCATTGCGGCATAATCGTCGCCGCCCATCGCCTCTTTCACCGAAAAACGGCGATACGCCGATTTCAGCGGACGTCCGTTTTCAAACACCACCATACTGGCCACGGGATCTTGCCCGGCGGTGTGGGAAATGTCGTAACATTCGATGTATTGCGGCGGTTGGGGCAGTCCCAACAGACGCGCCAATTCGTCCAGCGCGGCGGCATCGCGCCCGGCCATGCCTACCTGCTGTGCAATGCGCTCGGCGGCGTTGTGACGGCACATTTCCACCAGTTGCGCTTGCTCACCTTTTTGCGGCAACACCAGCGACACACGGCGTTTGGCAAGACTGCTCAACCACTCGCTCAACAAGTCGGTATCCTCGCACTCGCCGTCTAACGTGATTTGTGTGGGCGGCTTACGCATGGTGTAATATTGCTTCAAAAACGCCGAACGAGCGGCGATGGCATCCTCAATCTCATCCAATAGGAAGTGTTCGCGGTCATACAAACTGCCGCCTGCAAAACGAAACACCTCAAAACACGCGGCACCGCTGCCTTGCGCCAACGCAATCACGTCTTGCTCTTTCACGTGGGACATCACGACTTTTTGCCGTTCATTCATTCGCTTAATGGCGGCAATGCGGTCGCGCAGTTTGGCGGCTTTTTCAAATTGCAGTTGTTCGGCCGCTTCTTGCATGGCACATTCCAGATCCTTCAAGGTATCGGCGCTGCCCTTTTGCAAAAACTGCAACGCCCCTTCCACCCGTTCGGCATAGGCATCTTCCGTCACCTTGCCGGTGCAGGGCGCACAGCATTGCCCGATGTGATGGTTCAAACACGGACGGGGTTGTGCCTTCTTGCCGTGTGCCAAGGGAAGTTTGCAGGTGGAAAGTCCATACACTTTACAAGCCTCGTCCACCGCTTGACGCACCGCATAGGAACTGACGTACGGGCCGATGTAACGCGCACCGTCATCCTCCTTTTGCAACACGGCGGCAATGCGCGAAAACGGGGGTGGCGAGATGCGGATATAGGAGTATCCTTTATCGTCTTTCAGCAGAATGTTGTATTTCGGGGTGTATTGCTTGATCAAGGAACATTCCAGCACCAATGCTTCAAACTCGCTGTCTGCCAAAATGTAATCGAAATCCTCCACCAGGCTGACCATGCGCCGCACCTTTGGCGGATGGTTGGTGTCCGAGCCGAAATATTGGCTGACACGGTTTTTCAGCGCCTTGGCTTTGCCCACGTAGATGATGTGTCCGCGTGCATCTTTCATCAGATACACACCGGGACGCAAGGGGAGTGCCATGGCCTTTTTGCGCAACGCCGTTTTTTCCACGGCACATTCCTCCTTGTTAAAATACTCGCCAATTTTTACGGGATCAAATCATCAATGAACGCCATCAAATTACTGGAACGCGTGGCGGACATGTTGTTAATAAAGATTACGTCGTCAATCTCGTTTTCGAGAACAAAATCGCAGAAATTGCCGTTGTAATAACGGTAGTCCACCACGTAGACCGTTTCGTAATGCGATACCAAGAAGGGCACAAACGCATTACCAAACGATTCTTTCACCACCATGCAGGAACTGCCGTCCGACAAGGCGGTGTTCTTGATCACGCTGAACGGGTTGTCACCGCCGATGAAGGCAGAGTACAGACTGCTCTTTTTCCAACTCGATACATCTTTCACCACCGGCCAGTTGGTAGTGTTCCCACCATGATCGGTAAATTTCATGGTGGTGGGATATAATGGGAAATAGGCACGCAAAGTGTCGGGGGTGTTGCCGAGCGCCGGGGAATTGCCCGTCTTGCTGTACAGCGAGCCGAGATACCCTTCATAGTCGCGGGCTGGATAATCGGACAAGTCGGGCACGGTCGTGCCCTTCACCGCGCCGAATGCCGCATAGGCGTAATACGCACCCGTTGCCGTCCAGTGGTGATCCGTGCGGAAATAGAGGTATTCATCGCGGTGTTCGCGCAGGATGGAATAGGCATCCACCACATTCACCGAAGAATCCAACGAGCCGTAGATATAATCGATGGCTCTCTTTTGATCGGCGGAGTGAATGTCCGCACGCAAATCGTCGTCCATCACGATATCCACCGCCAACGGGATCAGAATATCGTATACGTTGGCTTTTCCTTCAAATTTGGCGGCGGCGCGGTTGATCGCCTTGATGTAGGTGTTGGCTGCCCGTTCGCTGAATCCGTACAGTTCATACCCTGCATTGTTCGCCACCAGAATACCGCCCAACGTTTGCGTGCCTGCAATCGAGGGAGGCGGCGTGTCGGGGGCGGTGGTGGTTGTGGTGGTCGGTGCGGTCACACTTCCCGTTGTGGTGGTTGTTGTTGTGGTTGTGCTGACGGTTGTTTGATACGGTGTCAGCGTGGCGAGTGTCGTTGTCCCTGTGGGGGTGGTCGTCACACGCGTGGGCGCATCGGGAATGGCATCGTCGTCAAATTGCGCACCGCCGTCGGTATAGATCATATTTTTGCGAATGCCGTACAGCGATTGAATCTTACCGTTGATCTGTACCATTTCCTCACGATAGGGGAAGGTGTCCGAAAACCAGGTGTCGATGTCTGCAAAGTAATCGCCGCTGAGCAACGCATCCACCGAGAAAGCAGGGAACGCGGCAAGCGTGCGCTTTTCACTTTGGGAATAGGTCGGGCGCAAAAACAAAAGAAAGGAAACGACCGCAATCGCAAACAGCACGACGAAAAAGAGAACGATTTGAGGCAGAAAATACAAAGGCTTGTATGGCTTCTTTTGTGTTTCACACGAGGATTTTGCGTGTTTGGCTTTCAAAGGTCACGTCCTCCTTTCATCAGAATTGGAAATACAAGAACGGGTTATAACTGTCGCCCACCAACGCAAAGGTGGAGAGCAACAACAGCAGAACAGGTGCCGCGATGGTGACAATACCCAGCACCAAACGGGCACCGCCGTGTTCGGGTGCACGGCGCTTCAACGTCGCGTTCGCGGCATGCACAAGCGGTGTGACCGCGATCAGCGCAATTGGCAGGAAGAAAGCATAGTTCAGCCACGCGGTGTTCGCTTCAAACGAGGTGAGCGGATTGCCGTTTTGCCCAAACAAACCGCACACCGTCAGCCACGCGAGCGACAGGTCGCGGAAACGGAACAAAATCCAACCGAAGAACACCACAACAATAGAATAGAGCCACGAAAAGAGGGAGGGCAGGCGGTCGAGCAACCGCTTTAAGAACAGCTTTTCCAGCATCAGGAACACGAAGTAGTACAGTCCCCACAACACAAAGTTCCAGCTGGCACCGTGCCACAGACCCGTCAACGCCCACACCACCAGCAGATTGCGTACGGTGCGGAGCATGCCTTTTCGACTGCCGCCCAGCGGAATGTACACGTAGTCGCGGAAGAACGTGCCCAGCGACATGTGCCACCGCCGCCAGAATTCGGTGATGGAACGGGAAATATACGGATAATCAAAGTTTTCACGGTAATGGAAACCGATCATACGTCCCATACCGATCGCCATATCGGAATAGGCCGAGAAGTCCAAATAAATTTGCAACATATAGGCGAGTGCGCCGAGCCACAACAGCGATACGGGTTGCGTGGCAATGGTGGAAGCGGCCATCGCAATCTCGGTGGCGGTGGCAGATAATCCGTCGGCAGGCAGATAGGTGTCCGCAATTGCGGCACAGGCATTGGCAAGCAACACCTTTTTTCCAAGACCCACCGTAAACCGCGTAATGCCTTCGCTCACGTCATTGAAGGATACACGGCGGCACAGCAACTCTTCCGATACCTGGCTGTATCGCACGATCGGACCGGCAATGCACTGATGGAACAAGCTGACATACAACAGCAAGCGGAAGAAATGGCGCTGTGCCGGCACGTCGCCGCGGTAGACGTCGACCACGTAGGATAACAACTGGAAGGTATAAAACGAAATGCCGATAGGTAAAAGAATCTGCGGAACAATCGAGGGGAAGCCGGTAAGGCTATGCAAGGTGGTGAGGGTAAATGTGCCGTACTTAAATACGCCGAGCAATCCCAAATCCACCACACAGGCGAGAATCAGCCAGAGTTTGCAACGACGGTAACCGCTGTGCCGTTCGATCAACCGCGCAAACAGCCAATCGAAGAAGGTCATGGTCAACAGCAAGAACACATAGACCGGTTCACCCCATGCATAAAACAGCAAGGAGAAAATCAGCAACACGGCATTTTTAACACGTATACCGGGTGCTATCGTGTAAAACAGCATGCACAACGGAAAAAACGCGAAGATAAACAGCAAATTCGAAAAGACCAATGTATCCACCTCATGTATATAAAATACCAATTATACATATTACTCTTTTTTTCGACAAGTTGCAACCCCAAAAGACAAATTTTCGTAAATTTCCAATTTGGTGTTTTACTTGACAGTCGCGCTTGGTTTTTGGTATAATATAGAAAATAAAAAAAGGAAACGAATATGAAACAAGTGTATGTGTTCGATCTGGATGGCACGCTGTTGGATTCCACCGATGTGTGGCATGCGATCGACGTAGCGTTTTTGGGAAAACGCGGGCTTTCCATGACGCAAGATTACGGTGAAGCGGTGTCGGTGATGCATCTGCAACAAGCCGCTGTGTACACCATTGAACGCTTTTCGTTAAACGAAACGGTGGATGCGGTAGCGGCAGAATGGGAACAGATGGCGTATGATTTTTACGCCACGCGTGTTGAGGCGAAAGTCGGCGCACGCGCGTTTCTTGCCCAACTGCGCGCACGTGGTGAACGTGTGGTGCTGGCAACGGCGTTGTCACGCAAGTTGGCAGAAGCGGCATTGTCGCGTTTGGAATTGACTGATCTGTTTGAAACGGTGATCTACGCCGATGAGATTGGTCTTTCAAAAAACTCGGCGGATTTCTACATGGCGGTCGCCGCATTGTTGGGAGTATCCACCGCCGCCTGCGTGATGTTTGAAGATACGCTGGGCGCTGTGCGCTCTGCCAAAGCGGCAGGTATGTACACCATTGCCATCGAGGATAACGGTTCATATGCCGTTCGCGACGAGATTCGTGCCCTTGCGGACGAATATTGGACAACCTATAAAATCTGAAAAACGGAGAATACGGATGAAAAAACGAGACTATTCCAAAATCACGCCGGCGATTCAGGCATTGGCAGACAAATGTGTGACCAACGGGAAAATTCCGCCCGAGCTGCACGTGAAATATGCGGTCAATCGTGGCTTGCGCGACGTGAACGGCAAGGGCGTGCTTACGGGTTTGACCGAGATCTCCGAGATCGAATCCAGAAAGACGGTGAATGGGGAAGAGGTTCCCTGCGAAGGTAAACTGTTTTATCGCGGCTATGCCATTGAAGATCTGGTGAACGGATTTGTGAATGACGGTCGTTTCGGCTTTGAAGAGATCACCTATCTTATTCTGTTCGGAGAACTGCCGAGCGACCAAGAATACGCGGATTTTCGCGCCCTCTTGGCAGATTATCGTTCGTTACCCAATTCTTTTGTGCGTGACTTCATTATGAAGGCGCCCAGCACGGATATGATGAATTCGCTCGCACGCAGTGTGCTGGCGTTGTATGCGTATGACAACAATCCCGACGACGTATCGGTGGCAAACGTGTTGCGCCAATGCTTGCAGTTGATCGCGATGTTCCCGTTGCTTGCGGTATACGGTTATCAGGCATACGACTATTATCGCCGTGAGCGTAAGAGTTTCTTCATCCACGAGCCGCGCCCCGAACTGTCCACCGCGGAAAATATTTTGCATATGTTGCGCCTGGACAGCAAGTACACGCCGCTCGAAGCGCAGATTCTGGATATGGCGTTGGTGCTTCACGCCGAGCACGGCGGCGGCAACAACTCCACCTTCACCACCCACGTGGTGTCCTCGTCGGGTACTGATACCTATTCGACGGTGGCAGCCTCGCTCGGCTCGCTGAAAGGACCGAAGCACGGTGGTGCCAACATCAAGGTGTGCGCCATGTTCAAAGATATCAAAAAGAACGTGCACGACTGGAATGATCGCAACGAGATCAAGGATTACCTGCGCCGTATTCTCCGCAAAGAGGCGTTCGACAAGAGCGGTTTGATTTACGGTATGGGTCACGCGGTGTATTCGCTGTCCGATCCGCGTGCGTGCATTTTGAAGAGTTACGTGGAACGCCTGGCACAGGAAAAGCATCTGATGAAGGAATACGCGTTGTATGCGATGGTGGAAGAATTGGCACCCGAAGTGATTGCCGAAGAGCGCCGTATTTACAAAGGTGTCAGCGCCAACGTGGATTTTTACAGCGGATTTGTGTATGATATGTTGGGATTGCCGCCCGAACTGTACACGCCGTTGTTCGCCGCCGCACGTATCACGGGGTGGAGTGCCCACCGTCTGGAAGAACTGACCAACGCGGGCAAAATCATTCGTCCTGCGTATAAAGCCGTGCAGCCGCGCCGTGAATACAACACCATGGACGAACGGTGAAAAAAGTTCGATAAAATTGAAAAAAGATATTGACAAAACGATCGTATCTCGTTATAATGTTAAACGTTGCAGCTGAGCAACAAATGCGGCCCGGTAGTTCAGCTGGTTAGAACGCTAGCCTGTCACGCTAGAGGTCGACGGTTCGAGCCCGTTCCGGGTCGCCATATGCATCTATAGCTCAGTAGGTAGAGCGCATCCTTGGTAAGGATGAGGTCACCAGTTCAAATCTGGTTAGCAGCTCCAAAAAAAGAGAAGCTTGAAAAAGCTTCTCTTTTTTTATCCAATCCGAAGGATTGGTATGTAATCGCTGATAGGCGTATGTAATCACG
>JAZNTC010000048.1:0-3500 GCA_045591605.1 Acutalibacteraceae bacterium
ATGACACAACGCAAGGTGTCCTATATCGAGTGCGGCCGCTGTGAGCCGAGTTTGCAGGATATCGTCGAATTCTGCAATTACTTCAAAGTATCTGCGGACTATTTGATCGGCATTCCGAAAAGTTACCGCCGCGATTAAAAGTGACCGCAGAGCCGCCCCCCTTTGTATAATCCTTTATGAGCGTTCACGTGTTTAGACGGTTTCTGTCTAAACACGTGAACGCCTTTATTTATATGTAGTTTGCCGTAAACCTGATCGGAAAGGGTTCGCTCTATTCTACGATGATAGAAAAGTTCATTCTGCCACAGATGACAACCAAAAACAGAGGAGATATGCCACGCATATCTCCTCTGTTTTATTATCCTATATTCCTTTACATCGCCGTCAGGGTGATGCTGCCGTCGGCAACGTCCACCGCGACGGTGGAAGGCGGATTGTCGCACCGCTCCACCAGCAGGGCGGCAAGTTTGTCCTCCACCTCGCGGCGAATCGCCACGCGCAGGTCACGCGCACCGCGCTTGCCGCCTGCCGCCTGACTTGCCAACAAGGTGGGCACCTCCGCACTGTAACGGAACGCAATGCCACGTTCGGACAGCGGTCCTTGCAATTCGTCCAACAGCAACGCCGCAATACGGATGTAATCCTCCTCTTCCAACGGGCGGAAATACACCACCTCGTCCACACGGCTCAAAAATTCGGGGCGCAGGAAATCCGACAGCGCCTTCATCGCCTTGTCGCGCCCGGCTTCGCCTGCGCTTTTACCAAAGCCCATCAACGCGCCTGTCACATCACTGCCGGCGTTGGAGGTCATCACCAACACGGTGTTTTCAAAGTTGACGGTGCGCCCGTGCGCATCGGTCACGCGCCCTTCGTCCAGAATCTGCAACAGCACGTTGAGCACGTCGGGATGCGCTTTTTCGATCTCATCGAACAGGAGCACCGAATACGGCTTGCGGCGCACCTTTTCGGTGAGTTGCCCTGCTTCGTCGTAACCGACGTACCCCGGAGGCGAGCCAATGAGCCGCGACACCGCATGCTTTTCCATAAACTCCGACATATCCAAGCGGATGAGGGCATCGGGGGTATCGAACAGATCCCGTGCGAGCACCTTCACCAGTTCGGTCTTGCCCACGCCCGTGGGGCCCACAAACAAGAAGGATGCCGGACGGCGACGGGGACTGATCTGCACGCGACTGCGACGGATTGCCGCCGCAACCAGGCGCACCGCCTCCTCCTGCCCCACGATGTGAGCGGACAGCCGCTCTTCCATGCCGCCCAAACGCGACAGTTCGCTCTGTTGCACTTTGGCGGCAGGGATGCCCGTCCACAGTTCGATCACCTTCGCCAAATGGCGGTCGCCGAGCGGTGCTTCGGTGGCGGCCACACGAATCTCTTCTGCCGCTTGCTCGGTCTTCATCAACTCGGCACGCACACGCGCCAAGGTTTCGTAATCCACCTCGTCCTCTGCCATGTGGCGCTCTTCTTCTTTTTTCATCAGCGCGATCTCGCGCTGAAACGCGGCATAACGGTCGGCCTCTTTGTTTTCCAGTGCCGCCGCGGCACATGCCTCATCCAACAAGTCGATCGCCTTATCCGGCAGGAAACGGTCGGTAATGTAGCGTTCAGACAGCACCACCGCACGGGTGATCATCTCGTCACTCACTTTCACGCCGTGAAACTCTTCATAATAACTTTGAATTCCGCGCAAGATCGCGGTCGCATCTGCCACCGACGGCTCTTCCACCGTGACGGGTTGGAAACGGCGTTCCAACGCGGCATCCTTTTCGATGTGTTTGCGGTATTCGTTAAAGGTGGTGGCACCGATCACCTGAATTTCCCCACGGGAGAGCGCCGGTTTCAGAATGTTCGCGGCAGACATACTGCCTTCCGCATCGCCCGTGCCCACCAGATTGTGGATCTCATCAATGAACAGAATGACGTTGCCTTTGGCGCGCACTTCGTCCACCAACGCTTTGATGCGGCTTTCAAATTGACCGCGGAACTGCGTGCCTGCCACCAGCGCGGTGAGATCCAACAGATGAATCTCCTTATCCTGCAAGCGCGGCGGCGCTTCGCCCGTGGCGATACGCAACGCCAATCCTTCGGCGATCGCCGTTTTGCCGACACCGGGTTCACCGATCAGGCAAGGGTTGTTTTTGGTGCGACGGCAAAGGATCTGTGTCACGCGGTACAGCTCGCGGTCACGCCCGATGATGCGCCCAAGCAGACCGTCCCGTGCACGGGCGGTGAGATCGGTGCAATACTGTTCCAACGCACTGGGACGGCGCGACTGTTTGCCGCGCCCTTTGTCCGCTTTGTCGGCTTTTCCCTGCTCGGTCGGCTTTTCGGTGGTACCCTCCGCCCTCATGCCGGGAAACAGATTTTGCAAAAACGGGAAGGTGGCCGCGCCGCCCGGTGTGAAACCTTCTTCGTCGCCATCGCTCATCGTTTCCATCATCCCCGAGATCTGCTCATCCACCGCTTCAAGGTCGTCGTCACTCATCCCGAATTGCTGAATGATGTCGCACACCGGTTTAATGCCCATCTCTTTGGCACAGACCAGACACAACCCGTCGTTGATCGTTTTATCCCCTTCCATACGGGTGATGAACACCGTGGCAGGGCGTTGTTTACAGCGAGAACAAACCATGTTTTTACTCCTTTGCGGGCAACTCATTGCGTGCGCCCAGATAGGTTTTTAAATAGCCGAGGAACGTGCCGAGCATCAGCACCCCCACCAGCACCACCAACGCGATGCGTACACCCGACGGCATATTGTCGAACAACACAAATGCCGCCATGGATGCATAGAACACGAAGGTGCACACCTTGCCGAACCATTGTGAGCCGCGCACTTCATCGCCGCGCCGCAACAACAACAGACCGCCAATCACCTGTGCCGCCTCTTTCAACAGACACACACCCGTGAGCCACAGCAGTTCCCTGTACCGTGTGGCAAGGCAGACAAGCACCGTGATCTGGGTGAGTTTATCTGCCAGAGGGTCAAGCAGTTTTCCGGCATCGCTGATTTGATTGAAGCGCCGCGCGATCCACCCGTCCAGCAGGTCGGTCAACCCCGAAAACACCACCACGACACATGCCCAGATCAACAGCGAGGGGGTATCGGGCGTGCTTTTCAAGTACAGCACCGCAAACATCGGCAAGAGTGCTATGCGCAACAATGACAGCAGATTGGGAACGGTCCATTTCCATTTGACGTTCAGCTTGTTCATGTATGGTCGCCAAACCTTTCTTATATCACTTATTTCCGTATCGATTGCCGAGCATTTTAACGCCGACAGGGCGAAAATCCGCTCTTTCCAAAACGGAGTTCGGATTTGTCGGTTTAACCTACAAACCGTTGCAACAGCGGCAACGGGTTGATGCGTTCCAACAACGAATACCAATCGGCGTTTTTGAGTGTGGTGGGGGTGAACATCACCGATTTCCCTGCCACGGCAGGCACCAAGTCGGAGGCCAAGCGGGCTTAGGAAGACAAG
>JAZNTC010000049.1:0-3845 GCA_045591605.1 Acutalibacteraceae bacterium
CATCCTCTCTAATTTTATCTATGCCCCCACACATAAAAACTGCCGAGGATAACTCCTCGGCAGTTTTGTTATCTCTTAGTACTTCTTGCGAGGCACATAGGAGGTGTGCAGGATGTGGTGCGCCTTTTCGCAGCCGTACTCGCCCTTGAAGAACTCGTCATAGAGCATCTTGATCACAGGGGATTCGTGCGACTTGCGCAGAGGCATATTCGCATCCGCATCGTAAAGGACCTTCGCACGCAGTGCTTTCAGATCCACCGTGTCACGCACATACTGCGGCTGAATCGGCTGACCGCCACCGTTGACGCAACCGCCCGGGCAACACATCACTTCGATGAATGCCCAATCCGCCGTGCCGTCCTTGATGCGATCCATAACCACCTTCGCACCGGCAATGCCGCTGACCGCCGCCACTTTTACCTTCGCACCTGCGATATCCACGGTGGCTTCCTTCAAACCGGTGGTGCCGCGCACCGCATGGAATTCCACTTCGGTGTTGTCCTTGCCGGTGAGCCAATCGTTCGCGGTACGCAGAGCCGCTTCCATAACACCGCCCGTTGCACCGAAGATTATCGCTGCACCGGTGTCCTCGCCCAAAGGCGCATCGAACTCTTCATCCGGCAGAGCGGTGAATTTCAAACCTGCACGGTCAATCATACGCGCGAGTTCACGCGTGGTGAGCGCGATGTCCACATCGGGCACACCGGCGGCGTTCTCGTTGTCGCGACCGGCTTCGAATTTCTTCGCGGTACACGGCATAATGGACACGCTCACGATGTCTTTCGGATCAATGCCCTGCTTTTCGGCAAAGTAGGTCTTGATCACCGCGCCGCCCATCTGCTGGGGCGACTTGCAGGTGGAGAGGTGACCGAGCAGTTCGGGATAGTAGTACTCCGCAAACTTGACCCAACCGGGCGAGCAAGAAGTGATCATCGGCAGGGTGCCGCCGTTCTTCATACGATCAAGCAGTTCGTTTGCCTCTTCCACAATGGTGAGGTCCGCCGCAAAGTTGGTGTCGAACACCCAGTTGAAGCCCAGACGGCGCAGAGCCGCAACCATCTTGCCTTCCACATTGGTGCCGACCGGCATACCGAAGCATTCGCCCAGCGTTGCACGCACCGAAGGAGCCGTCTGCACAATCACCGTCTTGGTCGGATCGGCAAGCGCCGCCCATACCTTTTCGGTTTCGTCTTTTTCGACCAAAGCGCCCGTCGGGCAAACCGCCGTGCACTGACCGCAGGACACGCACGCCACGTTGGAAAGCTTGGTATCAAACGCGCAACCGATGTGGGTATCGATACCGCGATCGTTGGCACCGATCACCGCCACGTACTGCTGCTGGCAAGCGGCCACGCAACGACGGCAGAGGATGCACTTGTTGTTATCACGCACGAGGTGTGCAGTGGAGGTGTCCAGCTCATAATGCGGATTGAAACCGTCATAACGACCGCTGTCTTCCACGCCGTAGTCACGGCAGAGTTTTTGCAGTTCGCAGTTGGTGGAACGTGCGCAGGACAAGCATTTCTTGTCGTGGGTGGAGAGCATCAGTTCCAACGTGGTGCGGCGCGCTTTCTGCACCTTTTCGGTGTTGGTCTGAATTTCCATGCCTTCCGCAACCGGATACACGCAAGCGGTAACCAAGCCACGGGTCATGGTGGCTTCCACAACGCAGATACGGCAAGCGCCGATCTCGTTGCATTCTTTCATAAAGCAAAGGGTGGGGATTTCCACACCGGCGGCACGAGCCGCTTCCAAGATGGTGGAACCCTTGGGCACGCTGACCGCAATGCCATTTACTTTTACATTAACCATATCCATTTCAGCGTACTCCTTTCTTATTCCTTAATGATCGCATCAAACTTACAAGTGCTGATACAAGCACCGCACTTGATACATTTTGCGGTATCAATGACAAACGGATTCTTGATCTCGCCGGTGATGGCATTGACCGGACACTTACGTGCACAGGCCGAGCAACCCTTACATTTATCCGCCACGATCTTGTACTGCAACAGATCTTTGCAGACGCCGGCCGGGCACTTCTTGTCCACAATGTGCGCCACATACTCGTCGCGGAAGAAACGCAGAGTGGAAAGCACCGGGTTCGGCGCCGTCTGACCCAGACCGCACAGCGAGTTTGCTTTGATGTAGTTGCAGAGTTCTTCCATCTCGTCAAGATCTTCGATCTTGCCTTCGCCGCGCGTGATGCGCTCGAGCAATTCGAGCAGACGCTTGGTACCCACACGGCAGGGTGTGCACTTACCGCAGGACTCGTCCACCGTAAATTCCAAGAAGAACTTCGCGATGTCCACCATACAGTTGTCTTCGTCCATGACGATCAAGCCGCCCGAACCCATCATACACCCGATCGCGGTCAGGTTGTCGAAGTCCACTTGGGTATCGATCAACTCGGCCGGGATACAACCGCCGGAAGGACCACCCGTCTGAGCGGCTTTAAACTTTTTGCCATTCGGGATGCCGCCGCCGATGTCCTCGATGATGTGACGCAGGGTGGTACCCATCGAGATTTCCACCAGACCGGTGTTCTTGATCTTACCGCCGAGGGCAAACACTTTCGTGCCGGGCGAACGCTCGGTACCCATTGAACGGAACCACTCCGCACCGTTCAGGATGATCTGCGGAATGTTCGCAAAGGTCTCCACGTTGTTTTCCACCGTGGGACGGCCGTACAAACCTTTCACAGCCGGATACGGCGGACGCGGACGGGGTTCGCCGCGGTTGCCTTCGATGGAGGTCATCAACGCTGTTTCCTCACCACACACGAATGCGCCGGCGCCCAGACGGATGAACAGATCAAAATCGAAACCGGAACCGAAGATGTTTTTGCCGAGCAGACCGTATTCACGTGCCTGGTCGATGGCAATCTGTAAACGTGCCACCGCGATCGGATACTCCGCACGGACATACACGTAGCCTTCGGTTGCACCGATGGCGTAACCGGCAATCGCCATGGCTTCGATCAGCGCGTGGGGATCGCCTTCCAAGACAGAACGGTCCATAAACGCACCCGGGTCACCTTCGTCGGCGTTACAGACGACGTATTTCTGATCCGCCTTGTTGGGAGCGGTGAGCGCCCACTTGCGACCGGTCGGGAAACCGCCGCCGCCACGGCCGCGCAAGCCGGAGTCGGTGACGCACTGAACGACCTCTTCGGGGGTCATTTCGGTCAGCGCCTTACCGAGAGCCGCATAACCGTCCATCGCGATGTATTCATCGATCTTTTCGGGATCAATGACACCGCAGTTACGCAGCACCAAACGGTTTTGCGACTTGTAGAACGTGGTATCGTTCAGCGACACGTTGCCGGCCACGGCATCGTCCGCCTTGTGATCGGCAGCCACATCATCGTACACCAAACGCTGAACGGGACGCCCCTTCAGCAGGTGCTCCGACACGATTTCGTCCACATCGTCCACCGACACACGGCTGTAGAACGTGCCGTCCGGATGAACAATAACGACCGGGCCCAGAGCGCAAAGACCGAAGCAACCGGTCTGCACCAGTTTGATTTCTTCGGAAAGACCGTGTTTCTCGATGCTGTCGGCAAACGCCTTCTGAATCGACTGGCTACCCGAAGAGGTACAACCGGTACCGCCACAAATAAGTACATGTGCGCGAATCATAATGTTACCTCCCTATCCTTAAACGGATGTTTTTACTAATTATTTCTGGATCATATATTCCGCCACGGGGGTGCCGCCCTTCAGGTGCTCCTCCACAACGCGAGCCACTTTGTCCGCCGTCATCTTCACGTAGGTGACGCGCTCTTTGCCTGCTTCAAACACTTCCACAACAGGCTCATACTGGCAAATGCCGATACAACC
>JAZNTC010000050.1:0-1924 GCA_045591605.1 Acutalibacteraceae bacterium
GTTACCTATGCACAGGATGGCAAGATCAAGAAGGTTGCCAACAGCACCTTTATCATCACCCCCTACAATGTGGGTATCATGGGCGATCTCCTGGACGAACTGGAGAATAATGGCCTCTATTTCTAACAACACCTTTGCGGACGATGCCCTTTTGAAAGCGCGTGTAGAGGATGCCGTGCGTTTGTGCAAACGGCGTTGTGCACCACTGTTTGTCGGTTTCTTGGACGAACGGCAACGGGTGATTGTAAAGGGCATGCTTTCTCCTTCGGACGATGTAAACATCGCTTTTTGGGGCGGTCACGACGAAGGAGAGCGTGTATTGCTCGGCGTTGCGCCGTCCTATCTTTCGCTTGAACGCGAGTGGTTTCCGTTGACGGCTATGGCGTTTCATTTTCGGGCAGGGCAATCCATCACCCATCGTGACGTATTGGGATCGCTGTTGGCGACGGGTGTTAAACGTGACATGATTGGTGACATATTGTGTGCCGACGGTTTGGCTGTGGTGTTTGCAAAAAATGAGATCATCTCCTATTTGCAATCCGAAATTGTTAAAATAGGCGGTGAAGGTGTGCGGTGTGACGTGCCGTATACCGGTGTGTTGCCGCAAGCGCACACGTTCATCCCTCGTCGCGATACCGTAGCGTCACCGCGTTTGGATGCGGTGTTGCGTGTTTGTCTTGCTATTTCACGGGAAGAGGCGGCCAAACGCATCGAAAGCGGTTTGGTTTCGGTCAATCACACACCGTGCGAATCGGTTTCGTCCGAAGTGCATGAGCACGATGTGATATCCGTGCGCGGTGCCGGACGTTTTCGTGTGGCACAAATCGGTCCGCCGACAAAAAAAGGGCGCTTGTTTGTTACGATTGAGCAATATACATAAGGTGAACAATCGAATCACAAATTTCAAGAGGAGTGAGTTTTCGGTGTTAACACTGGATCAAATTAAGAATGTGACCTTTTCCAAAAACCGTGGCGGTTATTCCACCACGGAAGTGGATGATTTTATTGATCAGTGCGTGGATACACTGGCTACCGTTTTGGACGAACGCAACACGGCGAACAAAAAAATGGAAGTGTTGGCGGACAAGCTGGTGGAATACCGCAACGAAGAGGACAGCATTCGCACTGCCTTGGTGAGTGCTCAACGTTTGGGCGACACCATTGTGCGTGAATCCAACCAGAAAGCGGCTTTGACGTTGGAAGATGCCAATATCAAAGCAGAAAAGATTCTTGCGGATGCACAAGAAAAGGCCGATGCCGTGGTAGCGAACATTGCAAACGAGGCCAAAGCGCAAGAAGAGGAACTGGCGCGTTTGAAGCGCGAAGTGGCGCTGTTCAAAGAGCGTATGCTGTCCATCTATCGCGAGCATCTCTCGTTGATTCAAGTCCTTCCCGAAGAGGAAGTGCAGGAAGAAGCGGAAGAGGTTGCGGTGGAAGAACCGATTGCAGAAGAAGCACCCGAAGCACCGATCTCTATTGTTGAGGATGTTGCCGAGGAAGTGCCGATGGCGATTGAAGAAGAGGAAGCAGCTCCTGCGGCAGAAGAAACGGAAGAACCGATTGAGGAAGAAACCCAAGAAGAAGACGCGGTTTCCTTCACCTCGTTGGTTGACATTACAGAAGAGGCCGCCGAACCCGTTCAGGAAGAAGCGCCGAAATCGCGTTTTGCTAACCTGAAATTCGGAGACGGTTACGACATTTCGGACGAAAAGGAAGAAAAACCGCGCGGTATGTTCCGTCGCAAAAAGTAATGAAAAAGAAACACCGCCTTCGCCAAACAAGGCGGTGTTTCTTTAGAGAGGTACGCTATGTATTGGATAGTACTGGCCGTTGTATCGGTGGCACTCATTGCGATCGATCAAATCACAAAGCTGGTTGCCGTTCAGCAGTTGGCAGGCGGACAATCCATCCCTGTAATTAACGG
>JAZNTC010000051.1:0-3169 GCA_045591605.1 Acutalibacteraceae bacterium
CACCTGCCGCGGTGACGTGGCGGTGGACGACCACCACACGGTGGAGGACATCGGCATCTGCCTCGGTCAGGCATTGGCCGAAGCGCTGGGTGACAAGCGCGGCATCGTCCGTTACGGCGCAGAAACCCTGCCGATGGACGAAGCGCTGATTCTCGCGGCACTCGATTTGTCGGGTCGTGCCGGGCTGTATTACGACATGAACATCCCCACCGAAAAGGTCGGCACGTTTGATACCGAGTTGGCAGAGGAATTTTGGTGGGCATTTGTGCGTAACGCCGCCTGCACCTTGCACCTGCGTAAGCTCGCAGGCAGCAATTCCCACCACATCATTGAAGGGCAGTTCAAAGCAGTGGCGCGCGCATTGCGCCGTGCCGTTTCGGTGGACACCGCCTTTGCCGAGGATATCCCCTCCACGAAGGGAGTTCTTGCATGATCGCCATTGTGGATTACGGTGTGGGTAACCTGTTTTCGCTGAAAAGTTCGTTCGAAATGCTGGGCGCCGAAGTGATCGTCACCGCGGATGCGGCGGTGTTGCGTGCGGCGGATAAGATCCTGTTGCCCGGCGTGGGCGCGTTCGGTGATGCCGCCGCGAAACTGCGCGAAAGCGGTTTGGACACGGTGGTGAAGGCAGAAGCCGAAAACGGCAAGCCGTTGCTCGGCATCTGCCTTGGCATGCAACTGCTGTTCGAGCGAGGGTTTGAATATGGCGAGCACAAAGGGTTGGGGCTGATTCCCGGCAACGTGCGCCCCATTGCGGACGTGATCGGCAATGGGCTGAAAATCCCCCACATCGGGTGGAACGCCCTGCAATTCACCGAAAAGCAAAGCCCGCTGTTCGCTCACATCAAGGATGGCGACTACGTGTATTTCGTCCATTCCTATTATGCGACAGATTGCGTATCGGCGGTGATTGCCACCGCGGAATACGGTGCACCGCTGACCGCCGCCGTGCAAAACGGCAACGTATTCGGCTGTCAGTTCCACCCCGAAAAGAGCGGTGCGGTGGGGCTCAACATTCTGCGTGCATTTTGCGAATACGAGGGATAAACCATGAACATTTTTCCTGCCATTGACTTATACGAAGGCAAAGCGGTGCGCCTGTTCAAAGGGGACTATGCCCAAATGACGGTGTACAGCGAAAACCCTGCCGCCGTGGCACGCGATTTTGAAGCAGCAGGCGCCACCCATATCCATCTGGTGGATCTGGAAGGTGCCAAAAACGGCGCTACGCCGAATCTTGAAACCGTCCGTTCCATTGTGGAATCCACCGCGCTGTTCACCGAAATCGGGGGCGGTATCCGCTCGATGGAAACGGTGGAGCGTTACCTCACCGTGGGGGTGGACCGCGTGATCTTGGGCACCGCCGCCGTGACCGATCCTGCGTTCTTGAAAGCGGCATTGGCGGCACACGGGGAACACATCGCCGTGGGGGTGGACATCCGCGACGGCAAAGTCGCCATCAAAGGCTGGACCGAAACCGCCGATCTCGATGCCATGAATTTCTGCCGTGACTTGCAGGCGATGGGCGTGAAAACGGTCATCTGCACCGACATCTCGCGTGACGGCGCGATGCAAGGCACCAACCGTGCGCTGTATCGCACCATGAGCGAGGAATTGACGTTGGACATTGTGGCGTCGGGCGGTGTGTCGGATATGGAGGACGTGAAAGCGCTGGCGGCCACGGGACTGTACGGTGCGATCATCGGCAAGGCATACTACACCGGCGCGATCGATCTGCGCCGTGCGATCGAGGTGGCAACATGATAACCAAACGTATCATCCCCTGCCTGGACGTCCGTGACGGACGGGTGGTCAAAGGGGTCAATTTTGAAGGATTGAACGACGTGTCCTCCCCCGTGGAACTGGCGAAATATTACAGCGATCACGGAGCGGACGAACTGGTGTTTTACGACATCACCGCCTCGTCGGAAGGGCGGCGGCCGTTCACCGATATTCTGTGCGAGGTGGCACGCACCATCTTCATTCCGCTCACGGTGGGCGGCGGCATCAACACCACCGCCGATTTCGACCGCGTGCTCAAATGCGGTGCGGACAAGGTGAGTGTCAACTCGGGTGCGATCCGCAACCCCTCGCTGATCGGCGAAGCGGCGAAACTGTACGGCGATCAATGCGTGGTGCTGTCGGTGGACATCAAACGTGTGGACGGCGTGTTTCGCGTGTTTGCCAAAGGTGGGCGCGAAAACACAGGGATGGAAGCCATCGACTGGATCCGCCGCTGTGTGAACGACGGTGCCGGTGAAGTGGTGGTCAATTCCATTGATACCGACGGTGTGAAAAACGGCTTTGATCTGGAAATGCTGGATGCCGTCTGCCGTGCGGTGTCGGTGCCGGTCATCGCTTCGGGCGGTGCCGGTAACAAACAGCATTTCACCGATCTGTTCCGCGCCCTGCCGGGTGTGGATGCCGGGCTGGCCGCCTCCATCTTCCACTTCCGCGAAGTGACGATCCCCGATTTGAAAGACGAACTGGCGAAAAACGGGATTCCCGTGAGACGATAAGGAGTAACAACTATGCTGAATATCGACGAATTGAAATTTGACGAAAAAGGGCTCATCCCTGCCGTGGTGATCGATGCCAAAACCAAGAAATTGCTGACCGTTGCGTACATGAACCGCGAGAGCCTTCAAATCTCGATGGAAAAAGGGCTGACCTGCTTTTACAGCCGTTCGCGCAACGAACTTTGGCTGAAAGGCGAAACCAGCGGCAACTATCAGCACATCGTGTCCATCACCGCCGATTGTGACAAGGACGCACTGGAAGTGTTGGTGGAAAAAGACGGTCCTGCCTGCCACACGGGCAAGGATTCCTGTTTTCACAACCCCCTGTGGGAAAGCGAGGAACGTCACGCCTTTTCGCTCCAACAGTTGATGACCTTAATCGAAGGGCGCAAGGTGGAAAAAAAGGAAGGTTCCTACACCACCTATCTGTTCGAAAAAGGCATCGACAAGATCCTCAAAAAGGTGGGCGAAGAATGCACCGAGGTGATCATTGCCGGCAAGGCGAACGACAAAAAAGAAACCATCTATGAGATTGCCGATTTGACCTATCACGTGATGGTGCTGATGATCGAAATGGGCATTTCGCTGGAGGATATTCACAACGAACTTGCCTCCCGTCACGTCATTGATCACAAGGTAAAACAGGAGAA
>JAZNTC010000052.1:0-5466 GCA_045591605.1 Acutalibacteraceae bacterium
GGTGGGAGGGTGATTGTTTTCTCCACGGACGGGCGAGGACGCCCGTCCCTACAAAAGATCTGCTCTCACCGTAACTTTTTCGGTTTTGCAAAGCAAAATGGCATCCGTTCAGGATGCCACGAAAAACGTTACACGGACTTCGCCGCAGGCGAATGTCCTGTGGTTACGACTCCACCCATCCCAGCCAGCAAAAGAGCATCGCCTTTTGGCGGTGCTCTTTTGCTTTGGTTTGGGATGGGTGGTTGAGAAGCTCACTGCAAATTTTCCGTTTTCGCGCCTTCTTAACAAATGGGTTTCGTTTTGCCGCGGTATACTGTTTTTTATGTCTTGCACATATTCCGCGCGCGAAACGTCGGTCGTTTAGACCGACGAGGAAAATTGCGATGGACTTCGTTGCCCCGGCAACGAATGTCCTGTGGTTCACGACTCCATCGCCCGACCACCTCGATGGTGGGAGGGTGATTGTTTTCTCCACGGACGGGCGAGGACGCCCGTCCCTACAAAAGATCTGCTCTCACCGTAACTTTTTCGGTTTTGCAAAGCAAAATGGCATCCGTTCAGGATGCCAAGAAAAACGTTACACGGACTTCGCCGCAGGCGAACGTCCTGTGGTTCACGACTCCTCTTACAGCAAAAGGCCCACATTTGTCATAGACAAACGTGGGCCTTTTGAAATTTAATCGAACTCGTTATACTCCCAGGGCAAACCGAGTTTTTTCAGTCGTTCTTTGCTTACATTTCCAATAGGATTAACAACATCAAAGTTTTCAAGGAATTTGGGATCTTTCTTTGCAATTCCTTCGTGCACGCTCGGAACCAGATCCTTCGCTTCAATCCGAGCGCCCTTGGCTACCGCCTGGAACTCAATGATGTGTTTCAGGAACCGTCTCTCGATTTCGGCATACTCCGGCTTTCCTGCAAGGTTTGTCATCTCGGTTGGATCGTTGATCCGATCATACAGAAATGCTTCACCCGAAAACAGATAATACATATAGGTATACTGCTTATCTACGACCGTTTTCGAGGTATCACCGAATTCACTCATGTTTACCTCGCGCGCAGGCACGGTGCCGTTCGCCAATCCGATCATCGATCGCGATACGCCAAACCGCTTGTGATCGTCGGCAACATCCAAAATGGTGGCACCGATGTCCAGATTACCGCAAAGTGCATCGCAACGCGTCCCCTTTTCCAATCGGGGATCGTTTGAAACGATCATCGGGATAAACAACTGGGCCTGGTACGGGAAGGGACCCTTGGACATAACGTTGTAGTCATTCTCCACGCTTCCGTGGTCGGAGGAAAAGATAATGGTCGTGTTCTCATACACACCGTTATCCTTCAGCGACTGTACGATTCGGCCGACCAGGCTGTCGATCTCCACGATCATCTCGCAATAGGCTCGGCGTTGCGCCATTCGGAATTCCGTGGCAGATGCGGGATCCACCACCTCCTCATAGGTGTTGAGGTAGCCTCTGCGCGCTTTCTCCACATCGCTTACATCGTCACGCGTAGAGTTGAACACAGGCGGAATCTTATCCATATCCACGGTGCCTTCCACCTCTTTCGGCGGATAATGCGGCATATGGGGCGAGACGTATCCACAGTACAGGAAGAAGGGGGCTTCCTCCTGCTCGGGAGCTGCTCCGTTCGGGGCCTTGCCCGTCGAAACATAGCTGTCGATAAACTCGGTTGCTCTGTCGGTGATCCAGCGATCGTAAAAAGCCTCTTCGGCATACTTGAATTGGAAGCCGTACGGTCCGCATCCCCAATGCGCCAGATTTTGGGTATCCGGATCATCGGGATATTTGCTTTTCAGGAATTCCTTATAGGGTGTCGGCGATCCGGTATATAAATCGAAATAGTTAAGATAGTGGAGGCCAAAATTCTTGTCGTCCTCCGGAACCGGCTCAAGTACGCCGACGGCGGCCGTCATATAGCCGTTCTCAACCAATCGTTCGGTATAGGTTTCCACACCCGGCCCCAGAAACAAGTCGTTTGTCCATGCATCGTGTTTTGAAACAAACTCACCTGTCAGAATCGAACTGCGAGCAGGGCCGCACACCGTTGCCGCCGTGATTGCCTGGTCGTATGTTACACCGTTTGCCGCGAGTGCATCAAGGTTTGGTGTCGGTATAAAATCCGCACCGTAGGCGTGCAGAAAATCCTTGCGCAACTGGTCACAAAGGATCACTACCACGTTCCGTTTTGCGTTGTTGTTTGCCATTGTCATCGTCCCCTTCTTTTGCTATATACTATTTCATTTGCAATGTTTATAAATTTCGCTCTGCAATTATTCAACAAATCGAAATAGCCACAATACTTGTCGGCGCCTGCACAACATATTTCTTTTTGCATTCGTTTACAGTTTCCGCCGCAAAAAGCACGATATGGGCACCCGTTGCAAAGGTTCGGTTGGTTATGCGGTCGGTTTACGAAGTCCCCCACACACGGGTCATTCAACAATTCCGCAAGACTACGTTCCTTTATGTTTCCGATCTTGTACTCATCAAGACAATAAAAGTCACACGGATACACGCTTCCGTCCGCCTCAACAACCAACTGCGGTTGGCACGTCCCATTCATTCCGCACGAGGTCGGTCTGCCGAGTACCATAAGGTTTAGTATGTCATCGAACAATTTTATGCTTATAAATTTTCCCTTTGTGTATGCATCATACCAAAACCCGAACATCTGAATGTAAAAGGAAGCAAAGCGTTTCGGCGATAGCGCATACGGCGAAGGCTCTTGCTCGTCCAATTCACCGAGGCAGGGGGTGAATTGCACATACTGTATCCCTGATTGCACAAGCCTGTTCCAAACCTGTTGCGGATGTCTGGCGATCGTGTTTGTCAGGGTGCACAGAACATTATATTCCACCTTATACCGATCAAACAGGTGAATCGAATCCAAAATACGCTTGTATGTACCGTTTTCGTTGGCATCTGTTCGCACTTCGTCGTGACAGTCGGGAAGGATATCGAACGACACCCCAACCAAAAAAGCGTTTTCGTTTAGGAATGCACACCATTCCTCGTCAATCAACATTCCATTCGTCTGTAATGCATACGAGACACGGATATCCTTTTTCCATTTCTTCACATTGCTTACAAAATCCCGAAAAAAGGACAGTCCTGCAAGCGTTGGCTCTCCGCCTTGAAAGGTAAATTGTACATGGTCGCCGTTATCTAAATATGTTTCGACTCTGCTTAGTAGGGCATCTCTTGTTTCGGGCGACATAATACCGCAGGATATGATCTCTCGCCTGCTGGATACGTCCGCGTAAAAGCAGTACTTGCATCGCATATTGCAAAGCGACGATGCCGGTTTCATCATGACATTTAAACTCTTCATAATCCACCTATATCACTATCGGATAGCGTATGCCTCTATATCCTCTGTGCCGCCTCAAAACCGTTTCGGAACAACGGCACATAATCTTATACACATGGACTGCAAGGTCTCTCTCCTCGCGTATAATTTCAATTATTTTCTTTATCGTATGTGTTTGGGACATTATAACAAAATACGTTACGATTTTCAAGGGCTTTCAAGAAAATAGCAAAAAATAATTTATGTCCGTGTTCAACGTATCTTTTTCACCATAAAACTGAATTTGTAAAAAAGTACGGAAGACAACTTCTTTACGAAGTGTCTTCCGTGGACCGTTTTGCTTTTTTACTTCACGCGGGAAAGGAACTGGCAATACACATACACGTTTTGAATCTTTTTCGCCTCCACCCCATCATCCGCCTGAATGATCGGTTGTGTTTCCGAAGGGGTGACGTACAGTTTGAACACCAGCGCATCCTGCCCCGGCCGCATATTGCGGATGCGTTTGTAGGTGAACTCTCGCTTGGCAACACCGAGATAATCGAAGATAATCGTCTCAATATCCAAATTGTTGAAGCATTGCAAAACATCTTTGGTATCATACACCTCTAACATGTGCTTTGCCTCTTCAAAAGGAATGTTGTGACACCGAAACTCCCCTTCGTTCAGCACGCTCATCATACTGCTGTTATCGAGCAACAACAACGGCAACGATCCATCCATCATGCAAGCCTCCTTATTTGTTTTGTCGTTACCATTGTACACGATGATTTGCAAGTTGTCAATACATTTCTTTTGTATTTTTAGAATTTTTTAATGTTTTTTGTTGTTTTTTGTTGAAAAATGAATTTTATTGTTTGTAATCTTGCAATTTTATGGGGTATACTACCTGAGAAGGAGAGGATGCTTATATGTGTACCGCCATTGTGCACGGCGGATGTTTCGGGCGCACGCTGGATTTGGATTTTCAGCATCCCGCCCACGTCACCGTCACGCCGCGCGACTACGCGTTTCCCTTTTTGCAACAACAACATCACGCCATGATCGGCATGGCGACAGTGGCAGATAACTATCCGCTATACTATGAAGCGGTGAACGAACATGGGCTGGGGATGGCGGCACTTCGCTTTGCGCGGTGCGCGGTTTATCGCCCCGAAACGGACGGGACGGTGGCCTCGTTCGAACTGATCCCGTGGGTGCTGTCACAATGCGCCACCGTGAAAGACGCGCGTGCGCGGTTGCGCGAGGTATCAATCAGCGACCGCGCGTTCAGCCCCGCATATCCGCCCACACCGCTGCATTGGTTTTTGGCAGACCGTCACGAAGCGGTGGCGGTGGAGCCGCTGGCCGACGGATTGTGCGTGTGCGACGATCCTGCCCGTGTGCTGACCAACGCACCGCCCTTCGCATGGCAGGCGGCGCATTGGACCAAGTTTTCTGCTGCCGCCACCTCCCACGAAACTGCCAACGGTCTGCCGGGCGACTGGTCCTCGGCCTCCCGTTTTGTGCGTGCTGCCTTTGCCGTGAAGCACGCCCCCGTGGAGGAAACCGACACCGCACGCGTCGCCGCCTTGTTTCGTCTGTTGCACACCGTCACGGTACCGCGCGGATGCGTGCGCACCGCCGAAGGGCGATGCCACACCACCGTGTACACCTGCTGTTATGATACCGTGGGACAGACGTATTATTACACCACCGCAGATGACCCCGCGGTGCGCACCGTGCCGTTTGGCAACCTGTGCGGTAACAAGTTGCGGACGTATGGATAACGAAACCACCCACCGTATGGTGGGTGCGGTTAGGGATAAAATTAGAGAGGAAGTATCGTCCACGATACATCCTCTCTGTTTGTTTTGTGGAAATTAATGTATGCGATTGTAGGGACGGGCGCCCTCGCGCGTCCGTTCTGCAAAAATAACAGAGATATAGTGAAACGCCCTCCACGAGTTTCTGCCAGCGATGTTATTTGAAAATCGTATGCGATTTTCAAATAACGAGAAGCTATGTGTTTCAAACATTTTTCATCGTCGACTCGCGCTCATGCCGCGCAGGCACCACTTTCTTGTAAGAAAGTGGCAAAGAACGTGGGGAACCTTTCCGATAGGTTCCCCACACCCCTCCCGAACGGCCAAA
>JAZNTC010000053.1:0-4298 GCA_045591605.1 Acutalibacteraceae bacterium
TCTTAAAATCTTCGACCTCAAAGCGAGCAGATTTCGTGAGGTTTCCGTTTCTTCTGTTCTGCCGACAGGCGCGCGCCTGTCAAAGAAAAAAGAGCGGAAAACACCGAAATATGCCGCTTAGAGGCAGGTTCGGATCACTCGTGCCACCTTGTTTTTAAGCCAAAAACAGCGGTTGGATTTGCCGTCCGTCCATCGCTTGACGCACCGTTTCTTCCAAACGGGTGAAATCCGCTACCAGCGAGTTGGGTTTCACGACGGGATCGTCCTGCCGCAGGGGGACAAAATAGTAGTGGCGGCGGTTTTTTAACGCGGCGATGGAGGGGAATGAACCTGCCAGTGCATCGTTGGTGGAAACCGCCAGCACCACGGGGCGCTCACGTCGCAGATGGGATTTCACCGCCAAGGTTACGGGAGTACTGCTGTCCCCTGCCGCCAGTTTTGAAAGCGTACTGCCCGTGCAGGGGGCTACCACCATCACGTCCAGCATATCGCGCGGACCGAGCGGTTCCACATCGGTCAAGGTGGTGAGCACCTCGTGCCCACAGATTGCCGCCACCTTTGCACGCCAATCCGCCGCTTTGCCGAAACGAGTATCCACCGTGCACATGGGCGGCGAAAACACAGGAATTATCGTGTGGCCTGCCGCCACCATCGCCGCCATTTGCGCCGTCACCTGTGCGAGGGTGCAAAACGAGCCGCACAGCGCCCAACCGATACGCAAACTCATAGCCGCCCCTCCTCTGCCAACATATTATATATCGTGCGTTTCAAGATGTCTGCCGCCGTTTTGGGAGCCACGCGTCCCGGAAGAGAGAGCGCCCACACGGTTTTTAGCCGCAATGCCGCGGCGGTGTCAAAATCCACCCCACCGGGACGAGAGGCCAAATCAATTAACAATGTGGACGGGGTGAGCTTTTTCAAAAGGTCGGCATCAAAAAGGCGTGCCGGGACGGTGTTGAACATGACGTCAAAATCACCCACCGCGGCAATTTCGGTGACGGGGATGCTTTGACACCCTGCCACCGTGGCCGCCGCACGGTCCTCGCATCGCCGTGCCGCCACCGTGACCGATGCGCCCATGGCTTGCAGTAATGCCGACAGGGTGCGCGCTACACGACCGTATCCTGTCACCAGTGTCCGTGCACCACGCAGGGTGATGGGCAACTCTTCCATCGCCAGTTGCACCGCCCCTTCGGCGGTGGGCACACTGTTCAAAATCGCCAATTCTTCCCGTGCTAAGTAGTCGTGTACCGTCACGCCGTTGACAGCGAGTTGCGCTTGCCACGCTTCGGGTAAGCCACCTGCCGCTACGAACTGCGAAGGGGCGAGCCCTCCGAGCACCTGTTCGGGCTGAATGCGCACGCGTGAAAACGGGGCATTTACGGTGTTTCCGTCGGTGGTGAACGGCAACGGCAAAACAACGCAATCGGCAAGCGACACCGCTTGGGTAATGTTGGTGCATCCCGTGACACACGGCGGCAGATCGGTGCCGTCCAACCCTGCCGTGATCACTTTATAGCCGTCTTCTGCCAACAAGCCGGCCAAATAAGCGGCGCGCAAATCGCCGCCGACAACCGCAAAAGTTTCTATTGTCTGCATAAAAAATCCCTCCATAGGAACGGGTTTGATAACTCACCCCATCCTATGAAGGGACATCCTCTTTTGTGCGTGGTATTCGGTTAAGGTGACACAAGCGATTCGAACCTGTTTTAAGAAGGCGGATTTTCGTTCACCCTGCGTTAAAATACTCGCCAATACGAACGTATTGGCTCCGTTTTCACCTTGGTTGACCAAGAAATCCGTGCTTCTTAAAATCTTCGACCTCAAAGCGAGCAGATTTCGTGAGGTTTCCGTTTCTTCTGTTCTGCCGACAGGCGCGCGCCTGTCAAAGAAAAAAGAGCGGAAAACACCGAAATATGCCGCTTAGAGGCAGGTTCGGATTACTCGCGTCACCTTAACCCTTGCAATTTGTCAGGATATTGTATATAATATGTATATTAAATCGTTTGTCTGAAAGGAACACCGTCATGGCAAAAAAAGAAAAGAAAGAAAAGCGCGCGCGTTTGACCAAAGAGCGCATTCAGCGTTGGCTGAACATTCAGGATATCAATAAGGTGTATTTTGCCTTGCAACTTGTTTTTATGGCGTTGTTGGCTCTTTTGTTCATCGTCCTTTTGGAGGGGAGTTTGAATCCCACACTGCCACTGATCTACTGTGCGGTGCTCCTTCTGTTTTCCTGGAAATCCAAGAATACCGTTTGCCGCTTTTTCATCCGTTTCATCTCGGCTGTCGCGTTATTGACCACCGTAGTGATGATCGTCGGTTTCATTATGGTAGTACAAGATACAACGGGGATTGCGCCGTTGGCACTGACTACACAAGAACGTCTCGGCTTTGCGGCAGCCTATTTGGTAAATCCGTTTGAGTTTCTCTGGTTGCTCTCCCTTCCTGCGTTGGCGGTGGCGGCACGGTTTGGCAAAAAAAAGTTCGACCGCGTATTGTTACATATCGGTGCGTGGGGTGTGTTCTTGCTGGCTGTGGGCAACTTGGTCATTCAGTACACCAAAGTTGCCGGCTACGCGTTGATCTTTAAGGGGTTATCCCTCTCCTTCTTCTCGGCTAACCTGCTGTTGTGGGTATATACAATCACCGCGTTGGCGCTGGTATTTGCGGTGTTTATACTGTATCCGTTTGGCACCAAGCGCATTAAAGCGATGGTGGAAAAGGCACGTGAAAAGGTGAGCAAAGAATAAAAACAATCGCCGAGCCACACGGCTCGGCGATTTGATATACTGTTTATTGCAAGCGACCTTCGGCATTGCGTAACAAATTGAAGAGCGATGAGGCAAACAGCGGATATTGCTCTGCCAGGCTGTCGGGCAGGATCTGCGGTGCGGCTTCGGGAGTGAGTCCCTCTTCCCCATCCACAGCGTGACCCACCGCCAATTCGCCGATACGCGCCGCCGTTTTGCTCATTTCCCCGACCAACGCGGCCTGGAACATGAATTGCGGCACCGAGAACATTGCCGCCGGATTCTTCGGGTTCGCGGAATAGAGTTGACGGAACACCTCGTACACCGCGAGCGACAGGTATGCCGACACTTCGGTGGTCAACCCCTTGTTGCCGGCGCGTTGCAACAGATCGAAAATCACGTTGATCGAATTCACGATCAACTTCTTGTTTAACACGGGAAGCAAGCTGCCACGCAGTTGCGGATCCTTTGCGGTCGGGTCGATGTCGGGGATTTCCTCCACCGCGATCATGGCGCCGGATTTATCCGCGGCACGACCGAGCAGATAGTCACAGGACACGCCGTAATAATCGGCGGCACGAACCACGAAATCCAATCCGCATTCACGTATTCCTTTTTCATAGTGCGAAAGCAATGCCTGCGAGATTTCCAAATCCGCGGCGGCTTGCTTTTGGCTCAAACCGCGTTCTTTACGCAGCAGGGTGATGATGCGCGGAAATGTGGTGTTCATACCCATCCTCCGTCTTAGTCGTTATCGCACCGCTTTATACGGCGCGTTAAATATTGTACCACACATTGATACCATTTGTAAAGTGGAAAATCGCTCAAATTTAGGGAGGTTTTTTATGAAGACTTACAAAATTCACCTGATTCGGCACGGTCAAACCGCCGCCAACGAGACGGGAACCTATATCGGGCGCACCGATCTGCCCTTATCTCCTGCCGGCGTGAGCGAGTTGTTACAGATGAAACAGGTGTATACCTATCCGTATGGGATGCGGTTTTTCACCAGTCCTCTCACCCGTTGCAAGCAGACATTGCACGTGTTGTATCCCGACAGCAAACCCGAAGTGGTGGAGGGATTGGCGGAATGCGACTTCGGCGAATGGGAAAACATGCGCATTGCACACTTGAAAACCCGTGAAGATTTTCTGCAATGGGTCAGCGGTGTGAAAGGTGTGGAGATTCCCGGCGGCGAAACCGCCGCCGCTTTCCAAGAGCGTGTGATGAAGGCGTTTGAAGGCATTGTGGATGAACTGCTTCACAGCGGCGACACCGAAGCCGTGGTGTGTACCCACGGCGGCGTGATCATGCTGATTATGGCGGCATACGGTCTGCCCCGTGCAGATATGAAGCAATGGGTCACAAACAGCGGCAGTGGTTTCACCTTGCGCATTACGCCGCACATTTGGACACGTGAACCCGTGGCGGAGGCGCTGTGTGCCATTCCGTGGCGCGATGAGGACGAGGAATAAGAAAAAAGCACCACTGTACGGTGGGTGGAGATAGGGATAAAGTTAGAGAGGATGTATCGTCAAAGATACA
>JAZNTC010000054.1:0-6025 GCA_045591605.1 Acutalibacteraceae bacterium
CCACAACTCCCCTACGGTGGGTGGTTTTTTTATTTCGTTTCACGAATCAAGTAACGGGGAACACCGATGATGCGGCATTGCGCCAACTCCTCGTTTTCCAGCAAACGCGGCTGATACATTGGGTTGATCGCCACCAAGCGAAGCCAAGGTTCACCCTCGGAAAACTCCACTTTTTTCAGCGTGGCCTCTTCGCTGTTATACATCACGAGTGCTGTCTGTCCGCTGTACTCCAACGTATCGGTTTTTAACACCAGCACCGTGTCGCCGTCCAGATACATTGGGTACATGCTGTCACCGCATACCCGCAACACAAAATAATCCGACTTCGGTCGTCCGTGCAGGAAACTCACGGGAATATCCACCGCATCGCCGTCCCACACCTCTTCTGCCAAATGCTCATATCCTGCCGCCACTTCACCGATCACGGGAAATGTGACGTACTCCTCGGTCACGTGGGGGGTGGGGAACGCACGCGAATGCATGGCATCGGTTTTACCGAGCAACCATGCCATATCCACACGCAACACACGCGCCACCGATTCGATCACGGGCAATTTGATGTTTTCAATTTTGCCTTTTTCATACCGTTGGATGGTGGAAAACGCCACCGACACCTCATCGGCAATATCGGCCAACGTGAGTCCCAGTTGTTTGCGGCGTTCTTCCATACGTGCGCCAAGCAGTTGTACGTCCAATTCTTTCACACCGATCACTCCTTACAGAGGATAGTATACCACAACATTTTGCATAATGCAACATTTTTTTGCAAAAAGCAAACGCCCGTTTGTTCGACCGTGCGGTTGCGTTTATCTCTTTTTCAACACCACGGCGGTGCGCGCAGGGAGATAGAGGTAAAATCCGTTGTCCCCCTCGTGGCACTCGGTGTGGTAACGGTAGGTCTTGTCCACGCGGTCAAAGCCGCCGAAGATGCCCTCGTCGGTGGAAAGCAGAACATCGTATGCCGACGGGGCGTTCACGGGGATCCACAACTGTTCTTCCGAACGGGTGGGATGGAAGTTGAAAGCGAAGATCACGTCGCCTTTTTGATATACCATCAAATTGTGATCGTTGTGATGCCACAGCAATTTTGCCGTTTTGGAAAGCAAGCGTTCACGCCGCAGCAAAGCGATCATCGCACGGTCAAACGCACCGAGCTGTTCGTACCGCAACAATCCGTTATCTGCCAAACTCCATTGACGGCGGCAGTAATGATAACTCCATCCGTTGCCCTCACGCGGAAAATCGATCCATTCGGGATGCCCGAATTCGTTGCCCATAAAGGTGAGGTATCCTTCGCCTGCCAAGGTGGAGGTGATCAGACGGATCATCTTGTGCAATGCCATGCCGCGGTCAATCACAGCACTCTCGCTCGCTTTGTTCATGTGGGTATACATTTCCGCATCGCACAAGCGAAACATAATGGTTTTGTCGCCCACCAACGCTTGGTCGTGGGATTCACAGTATCCCACTGTTTTTTCCTTTGGACGGCGGTTTGTCAACTCATACCACAGCGTTCCCATATCCCAATCCTGATCGGCGCGCTCTTTCAGCCACTTGATCCACAAGTCGGGCACGCCCATTGACAAACGGTAGTCGAACCCGATGCCGCCGTCTTTAATGGGCAGACACATTCCCGGCATCCCCGACATATCCTCTGCCACGGTGACGGCACGGGGATTCACGGTGTGAATCAGTTCGTTGGCAAGTTGCAAATAGGTGATGGCCTCCACATCGGTGTTGGGGGAGAAGTACATCTCGTAATCGGTGAAGGCGCTGCCCAACCCGTGATCGTGATACAGCATGGAGGTCACGCCGTCAAAACGGAATCCGTCAAAATGGAAGATCTCCATCCAGTATTTCAGATTGGACAGAAGGAAGTGCAATACTTCATTTTTGTCGTAGTTAAAGAGTTTGGTGCCCCACGCAGGATGATCCCCTTTGCCGCCCTCGTGGAAGAATTGATAGGAGGTGCCGTCAAACTGCGCCAACCCTTCTTCGGTGTTGCTCACCGCGTGGGAATGTACCACATCCAACAGCACGGTAATGCCCATGCGGTGGGCGGTGTTGATAAGGTCTTTCAACTCCCGCGCCGTGCCGTAACGCGACGAAGGGGCAAAGAAGTTCGACACCTGATACCCGAACGACCCGTAATACGGATGTTCCATCACCGCCATAATCTGGATGGTGTTGTAACCGAGTGTTTTCACGCGCGGCAGAATATGCCGGGTAAAGTGGGTGTAACTGCTCACTTCGCCCGTTTCACCCGCCATGCCGATGTGACATTCATAAATCAGCGGACGTTGTGCAGGCTTAAAGTCCTTGTCTGTCCATTGGTAGCCGTCCCACAGTGTATCGTCCACTTCGGCGCACCACAAATAGGTCACGGGATCTTGCACCACGCGCGTGGCGTGGGTGGGAATGCGGCGCAGCAGTTCGCCGCCGTGTTGCACGACCGCTTGAATTTTTTGCCCCACGGCAAGTGTGTTTTCGGGCAAGGTGATTTCAAACACGCCGTTTTTAAGCGCGGTCATGGGGTGTGCGGTGACGTCCCATCCGTTGAAATCGCCTGTTAAATACATCGCTTCGGCGGCAGGTGCCCATTCACGGTACACCCAGCCGTCTGCGGTTTTATGAATACCGAAATAGAGGTGGCTGTTGGCAAAGGACACAAGATCCCCGTCACCGAGCAGTTGTGACCGCTTGGCGTGATATGCCTCCATACGCAGGGCAATGTCCTGCGCGTAGGGTACGAGATACGGGTCGATCTTCAAAATGTTGTATTTCATTATGCCGCCTCCCGAAAAAAATACCCGAGAACGTGTTCTCGGGTATAGTATATCACAAAAAGCAGTTGGAATCAACGGGTTTGCGCACGTTTCCACGACGGAATACCCAAAAGGCACAAAATCATTCCGGCAAGGCTCACAAACAACCACACGTACAAGGTGGCTTCCCAACCCACATTTTCTGCCACCAGCGGAAAAGCAAAGGTGGAAATGGCACTTCCCACGTAGGTACAGGCATTCAGCACGCCCGACACGGTGGAAACGTTGCCGTTTTTGGCGAGCAACGGCGGAAGAAAGCACACAAGAATGAGGTTTGCGCCGTGCATGCAACCGGCAAGCAACGCCGTGCAAAAAACCGACAAAGCTGCAAACTTTCCGTAAAACAGCGTGAGCAACAGCGCCGCAAGCGTCCCTGCTCCAAAAATTGCGCATGTACAAGTGAGCGGATTATGAAAGGCTTTGCGATACAAAAGAGCGGCCAGCCACAGCGAAAGAATGCTGAATATCGGCAGAATCACCCCGGTTAAGATAGCCACTTCTTCATCTAAACGGAAGGTTTCCGCAATAAACGAGGGCATCCACGTGGTAATGCCGTCTCGCAGAGTGCCTTGCAACACGATGGCAACCATAATGAGTATCAAAAGCGGCGAGAAAAAATCGGATGCACGGTTGGTGCGTGCCGACTTTTCACGGGGCGTGAGCGGAATGATGGGGCACATCTTCCACCACAGCAAAAGTCCCAAAACACCGCACAGCGCAGCGGCATAAAACACACTTTTCCAGCTCGCCAACAGAATAAGCAGGGGCGAGAGCAGATAAATGGTAATGGTTCCCACATTAGCGCCCCATGATACTTTCATACAGTTGCGGTCGTACTCCGACTTGCTGAGAGAGGTTGCCAACAATTTGATGATGGGCGGCCACATAAACGCTTGGGCAAATCCGTTCACACACCATACCGCCGCCATCCAATACGGGGAAGGGCAAAAGGGGACAATCACGTTCATCAAAGACGTGATCGCCAACCCAATGGCCACCAAATAGCGCGGTTGCACGCGGTCACCGAAAATGCCGCTGATAATTTGCCCTGCACCGTAGGTGATAAAACTGCCGGTCAGCGCAATGGAGAACATGGATTTTGAATGTCCCGTATCCGCCACCATCTCGGCAACAATGGCGCCGAAATTGGTGCGTGTTATGTAACTGATATAATAGGCGATGACGCACAAAAACACAAGGCGTCGCACAGAAGGTGATTTCATTTACATACTCCTATTCTTTCAAAAACAGTTGCCGCAGGTGGAATACCCCATACCGAGCAATTCCTCCAATGTACCTATGAACTCTTCGCGGTTTTGCGGTTTGATGCTCTTTGCCGAAGAGCAATCGGGATAGTGAATCTTCTTAGTGTTGGTATTCAACACGTAATTTTCGCCGTTTTCATCGGCAAGAGTTGTGGTGGTTGCGGTTGTTGTTGTTGTGACGGTGGGTTCCAATGCGCTTGCGCCATCAGCGTAATGCAACGTCACACCGGGTTGCACGTTGTGGCAAAACACGTTAAAGCAGATGCCTTCGCCGCCATCCTCCACCGAATACGCTTCGATCTGCACACCGCGTGCCACCAACTCGTTTTGGTAAAACCACGGGGTAATGCGATACATCACGTGGTTATCGGTTTCACGGATGTAGTCGGCAACCATATTTTCAAACGGCAGCATCCCTTCGGTGTTCATATACCGTGTGCCCGTGATGAGGTTGCCGCGATTCGCATCCTCACCCGACAACTGCCAGCCGATCAAATGACAGCGATTATACAGGTATTTACCATCCACAAAGTCGTATTGTGTCTGCTTCCAGCCGCTCGGTTTGATACTGCTGATATTGCCGCGCTCACCTGTGGGCATGAGTGCTGTGCCACAGCAGGCAAACGCCGTGCCGCACCGCCCAAGCGAGTCCAAATTGCTGTAAAGTTCAAACACTTGCGTCGTAATCTCGTTAGCGGTGAAATACGGCTTGCCGTCCAAAACAACCGAAAAACTATCCCCATCATACGACGGGATGTCCGCCCAGGTGGCGGCACGGTCGCTTAGATACTCGTTGACAACGGGAGTAACCGTTGCGTTCGTGGTCGTGGTGGTGTCCGCGCGTGTGGAGGTCGTCGTACCGTCGGTCGAAGTCGTGGTGGTTGCGGTAACGGTGACCGACGTTGTGGTATCCACGCCGGGGGAGGTGGTGCTTTCACCGCGTTCGGGAGACTCCGCCTCGGTGCAACCGCCTGCAAACAGCAGGACAAGAACAAGGAAAAGCGCGGCTAAACGGCGGTTCATTGCGCCCCCTCCTTTTGATAGACCGTTTCGGTGATCTTCTCGTGCGAATGACCGACAAACTCGGTCTGTGCCGTCTGCACAAAGCCTTCCGTCAAAAGATCAACAGTCCATTTCACGTCCGAGGGATAGTGACGGTTCCAGTTATAAAGGATAACTCCTTCACAGTTTGCGAGGTCAAAGCCTTTGTCCTCCACGAAACAGTAGTCGCCTGCACCTGCCTTTTCGGCGTAGTTGTCATCCACCGTGAACCCATCGCCTTCGGTGAATTGCTTGGCAGAATACCCACTCATCCACAAGGTGTGTCCGGCGGCGAGTGCCAGCACCCGTTCACGCAACGCGCGGTCTTGGCTCTGGCGGCGTTTCATAAACATGCGACCGCCGCGTTCATCCAAGCAGAAAATGTAATACACAAAAATCACCAACCGTCATTTTGTCACGTGTAGTATAGCACAGATGAAAATGAAAGTAAAGTGTGTGGTTAACATAAACGGAGAAAAATAGTAAATTTTTTTAGAAAGAAGGTGTGCGTACGCGGATTACCGCGTTGGTGGAAAACACCGTTGATCGGGATTGTGTCGGGTGTGAACACGGATGCGGCGAACATAGCTGTCATTAAGAGAAACTGCACTCACGAACATGAGTGCAGTTTTGTTGTGTGTGGGATAGATGGAGAAGGGGAGACGGGACGTTCGCCTGCGGCGAAGTCCGTGCAACGTTTTTCTTGCCGTCTTAAACAGACGGCATTTGCTTCGCAAAACGAAAAAGTTGCTTTACCCCAAATTGGCAGTCGCACATTTACTGCACGCAAAACCTTGGCATTCCTTGCGGAATGCGGAGTTCATCGTGCCGCATTTCAGACGAAGTCGGAGGCCAAGCGGTCTTAGGAAGACAAGACTCACTGACAACTCCTTG
>JAZNTC010000055.1:0-6606 GCA_045591605.1 Acutalibacteraceae bacterium
TGGCTCACAGAACGACATGGCTACGATCCGACTTTACCCTTTTCGGCCAAAATATCGCGTGTTAGGTCAAGTGGGAAACCGTAGGTATCATAAAGACGGAATGCATCTTCACCCGAGAGTGTCCCGCCGTTTGCGGTTAAATCATTTAGGATTGTAAGACCCTGGTCAATAGTCTTTGAAAAGCTTGCTTCTTCATTGGCAATAACTTTTTTAATAAGTTCTTGCTTATCTACAAGCTCGGGATAACCAGAAGCGTTTTCTTTGATAACCGCCTCAACCATTTCAACAAGGAACGGGCGGTCAATACCGATAAGTCTACCGTGTCGAGCCGCGCGACGAATAAGACGGCGAAGCACATATCCGCGGCCTTCGTTTGAAGGAATAATGCCGTCGCTAATCATAAAGGTGGATGCGCGAGCGTGGTCTGTAATAGCGCGGATAGAAATATCTGTCTTATTGTCCTTGCCATAAGTCTTGCCGGAAATCTCGCAAACCTTGTCAAGAATATTACGGATAGTGTCAACCTCAAACATATTGTCAACACCCTGCATTACGCAAGCAAGACGCTCAAGCCCCATACCCGTATCAATATTTTTGTGTTCAAGCTCGGTATAAGTGCCGTCGCCCATATTGTTAAACTGGGTAAATACGTTGTTCCAGATTTCCATGTATCTGTCGCATTCGCAACCAGGCTTACAATCAGGACTGCCACAACCGTATTTTTCACCACGGTCAAAGTAAATCTCGCTACAAGGACCGCAAGGACCTGTGCCGTGCTCCCAGAAGTTGTCTGCCTTGCCAAGCTTTACAATATGCTCTTCGGGCACACCTATAACATCGCGCCATATAGCATAAGCCTCGTCATCCTCTTCATAAACAGAGGGCCAGAGTAGCTCTGCGGGAATTTCAAGATCTCTTGTCAAAAATTCCCAAGCCCACGGAATAGCCTCGTTTTTGAAATAATCACCAAATGAGAAGTTACCGAGCATTTCAAAATATGTGCCGTGACGCGCGGTAATACCCACACGTTCAAGGTCGGGTGTACGAATACACTTTTGACAGGTGGTAACACGGTTACGCGGTGGGGTTACCTCGCCTGTAAAATACTTTTTCATCGGCGCCATACCTGCGTTGATGAGCAACAGGGATTTATCCCCCTGCGGCACCAGCGAAAAGCTGGGCAAACGCAGGTGTCCCTTGCTCTCAAAGAACGCGAGATACTTCTCGCGCAACTCGTTCAAACCTGTCCATTTCATACCGATTTACTTCCTCTCTTTTGAAAAAAATAGAAAAAGTCCCCGTCCGCACATGGGACGGAGACTCCGTGGTACCACCCAAATTGAGGTCACAAGACCTCCACTCATCTGCCCGATAACGGGGGCGAAACGTGCCACTCTTCGCGGCAACGGCTCCGAAGCGGCTTTTTGCCCGTGGGATCGCAGAACACCTTTCAGCCAAGGGCGTTCCTCTCTGTGCGGCAAGGGCAAATGGACTTCATCACAGCCGATACACTATTAACTCTTATAATATACCAAGCCTCGTCAAATTTGTCAAGAAAAAGTTGCTCAATTCCAATAATCCACGTCATACGGCAGATCGATGTCTTTGGCACGGAACACGGGTACGCGCCCCTCTTTGCGTTGTTTCGTATAATCGTCCAATGCACGGTATACGTGTTTACCGAGGATCAGGATTACAGGCATATTGATCAGCGTCATACCGCCCATGAAAATGTCCGCGATATTCCACAGCATATCGGCACTTAACCCCGCACCGACAAACACAATCAGCGATGCCGCCACGTAATACGCCGCGCGCGCCTTTTTACCCGGTTCTTTCTTCGCAATGTAGCAAATGCTCTTATCCACGTAGAACAAATTGCCGAGCAACGTGGTGAACGCGAACAATGCCATCGCCACCGTGATGAACCACGGACCGAACCCACCGAGTGTTGTCTGTAAAGCGGTTTGCACGTACAGCGCACCCGCCATCTCTTTTGTCGGCTCCACACCCGAACTCATGCACATAAATGCCGTGGCACTGCAGATCAAAACGGTATCGATGAACACCGACAGCACCTGCACCAACCCCTGTTTCACGGGGTGGCTGACTTCGGCGGAAGCCGAAGCATTGGGCGCCGAGCCAACGCCGGCCTCATTGCTGAACAAACCGCGCTTGATACCGTACATCACGCACGAACCGCTGAAGCCGCCAAAAATAGCTTTCATATCAAAGGCTTCCGTGAAAATACGCGAAAAGATCCCCGGCAAGCTCGTCACGTTCAGCCCCACGATGACCAGCGCCACCAAAATGTACGCCACCCCCATGATCGGCACGATAAAGGTGGTTGCCTTTACAATACGTTTGCCGCCGCCGAGCAGGCAAAAGCAAACCAACGCCGCAATGACAAAGCCGATGATCCACGGCGAGATCGACGGATTATAAAACGAGTAAGCCGAAAAGGTGGATTGCAGATTATAAGATGCCAGCATATTGAATCCGACACCGTAGGTGAGCACCAACAGCACCGCAAACACCACCGCGAGTGCGCGGTTGTTGAATGCCGCTTCGATGTAATATGCCGGGCCGCCGTAGCACCCGTCTTTGCCGCGTTTTTTGAAGATTTGTGCCAAGGTGCTTTCCACAAATGCGGAGGCGCAACCGAGAATGGCGATCAGCCACATCCAAAACACCGAGCCGAAGCCACCGATGCACAACGCGGTGGACACACCGATGATGTTCCCTGTCCCCACACGGGAGGCGGTAGAGACCATCAACGCCTGAAAAGACGAAATGCCCGACTTCTCCCCCGGCTTTTCGGTTACCGCGCGAAATTGCTCTTTGATCAAGCGAAACTGCACAAATTTGGTGCGGAGCGTAAAGTACAGACCGCCGGCGACCAAAAGGATCACCAGAATGTAACCGTACAACGCATCACTGACCGATGCAAGACCTTGGTTAACCGCGGTATACACCCTGCCGCCCACGTCGGAAATCCACTCGAACATATCCTCATACCCCTTATTTCACATTGAAATTATCATACCACACACAGTCAAAAAGTGCAACCGATTGCCGAAAAAGATGGCAAAAATGCATAAAAATTCTAAAAAAAGAATTGAAATTCATGAAATCGCAAAAAAACACTTGCATTTTCATAAGGATGGTGTTATATTGGTTTCACGCAAAAAAATTATATGGAGGTTTTGTATCATGAAAAAGTTCTTAGCTCTGATCCTCGCCCTTTGCATGATGGTTGTCTGCTTTGCCGGTTGCGGCCAGACTGCCGACACCGGCAAGGACGATGACGGTGCCACCACCACCACTACGGCTCCCGACACCACGCCGAAGTTTACCACGGTCACCCCGGGTAAACTCACCATGGCGACCAACGCGTACTTCCAGCCGTACGAGTACTACGAAGGCGACAAGATCATCGGTATTGATGCCGAGATCGCCGAAAAGATCGCCCAAAAACTCGGTCTGGAACTGGTCATCAAAGACATGCAGTTCGACTCCATCCTCACCGCTGTGTCCGAAGGTTCTGCGGATATCGGTCTGGCCGGTATGACCATCACCGAAAAGCGTTTGGAGAGCGTCAACTTCTCCATCAGCTATGCCAGCGGCGTGCAGGCGATCATTGTGAAAGAAGATTCGCCCATCACCCACGTTGACGATCTGTATGCGGACGGCGCGGCCTACAAAGTGGGCGTGCAGCTCGGCACCACCGGCGACATCTACTGCACCGACGATTTCGGCGAAGAGTTGGTTACCAGCTTCACCACCGGTAACGAGGCGGTGAACGCGCTGCTCGGCGGCGACGTGGATTGTGTCATCATCGACAACGAGCCTGCAAAGGCGTTCGTGGCGAACAACACCGGTCTGAAGATCCTGGAGACCTCCTATGCGGACGAAGATTATGCCGCTTGTATCTCCAAGGAGAACACCGAACTTCTCAAGGCGATCGATACCGCGATTGCACAACTGATTGCGGACGGCACGGTGGATGCCATCGTTTCCAAGTACATCAAATAAGTCGATCTTCAAGTGAGAATATCCGTGAAACAGGAATGAGCGATCATTCCTGTTTCTGCTGTATGGAGTATGTATCTTATGATTGAGAAAAACAACAAGAAGCGGCGTATTATCACGATCGTCTCCTGCGTTTTGTCAGTAGCGGTCGTGGCGCTCGTCATCCTTATGGCTTTTTCGGGCAGTAAGGTGTCGCGAGAAATTTCGGTGAGCGAAGCACAAGCGTTGGTGGATGCCACCTTCGAAGAACTTCCCAAGCCGACTGCCATGGCGGCTAAAACCATTTTGGATAAAACGTCCATTACGGTGAACTCCCTGCGTTACGGGAAAGAGAAAGACGTAATTCTGTCTTGCTCCTACTCTGCTGTGGACGTGAAAGGCGTGGTGGAAGCGCGCAAGCAGGAATTCGTGGATGCCGCTTATCAAGTGTACGCCGATGCGAAAGCCGGTGGCAGCATGGCAAATGCGACCAAGATCTGCCTTGCCGTTTCGAAGGATATTGTGGCGGCTTTGAACGAAGCCCCCACCGTGTCGGGCAACATCGACCTCTACCTCTATGAAGTGGCGGAAGGCGAGTTCAAACTCTATTTGAGCGATGAGATTATGGATGCCTGCACAGGCGGTCTTATCACCGCGAACAACCTCATTTCCGCAATGGATACCGCCTATTACAACGGCGAAGAGGTCAACATTGCCAACAGCAACACGTTGCGTACCGGCATCAAAGATTGCTGGGCAATGGTCAATTACGATTCGCAAAAGCCCATCACGGGTAATGCCATTCAAAAGTTGTGGCAGTCCTTCACCAAGGAATTCAACCGCAACTTCATTGAGGGACAGCGTTGGAGATACCTGCTGTCCGGTTTGGGCACCACCCTTGCCATCACCGGTTGTGCCGGTGTGTTGGGTATCATCCTCGGTTTCATCATTGCCATCATCCGTTGCACCAACGAAACCACGGGGAAACTGGTGTTGATCGACCGCATCTGTCGTGTGTACCTCACCGTGATTCGCGGCACACCCGTTATGGTGCAGTTGCTCATCATTTACTTCGTTCTCCTTCTCCCCATCGGCGTGCCGAAGTTCATTTCCGCCGTGCTCTGCTTCGGTTTGAACAGCGGTGCATACGTGGCGGAGATCGTGCGCGGCGGCATTATGTCGGTGGATAAGGGGCAAAACGAGGCCGGTCGAAGCCTGGGATTCAACTTCCCGCAGACGATGGTGCATTTCATCATCCCACAAGCGTTCAAAGCGGTTCTCCCCTCCCTCGCCAACGAGTTTATCACCTTGCTCAAAGAGTCTTCGGTGGCGTTCTACATCGGTGTGGCGGACTTGACGCAAGGCGGCTTGAAGATCCGTTCGATCACTTACAGTAACTTTATGCCGCTGATTGCCGTGGCGTTGATCTACTTAGTGATCGTACTGATCCTGACCAAACTGGTCGGTATTCTGGAAAGGAGGCTGCGTAAGAGTGACCACTGATACCATTATCAAAGTGGAAGGGCTCAAAAAGTCCTTTGGCGACATCGACCTCTTGAAAGGCATCGATATTGACATCAATAAAGGCAACGTGGTGGTGGTCATCGGTCCTTCCGGATCGGGTAAATCCACCTTCCTGCGCTGTCTCAACCTGCTGGAAACCCCCACCGCCGGCGAGATCGTGTTTAACGGTGTGGACATCACCGACAAAAGCACCAACATCAACCTGCACCGTCAAAAGATGGGTATGGTGTTCCAGCAGTTCAACCTCTTCCCCCACATGACCATTTTGAAGAATATGACCATCGCGCCCATGAAGCTGTTGAAGGTGTCCAAAGAGGAAGCCGAAGCCAAGGCGATGGAATTGCTCGAACGCGTGGGGCTGGCCGACCGTGCCAACGCCTATCCGTCGCAGTTGTCGGGCGGTCAAAAGCAACGTGTTGCCATTGTGCGTGCGCTGTGCATGCAACCCGAAGTGATGCTGTTCGACGAACCGACCAGCGCACTCGACCCCGAAATGGTGGGCGAAGTGCTGGAGGTTATGCAGGAACTTGCCAAGAGCGGTATGACCATGGTGGTGGTCACCCACGAAATGGGCTTTGCCAAAGAGGTGGCCGACCGTGTGATCTTCATTGATGAAGGCATCATCATGGAAGATGCGCCGCCCGAGGAATTCTTCCAAAATCCGCGTTCTCCGCGTTTGAAGGATTTCCTTTCGAAAGTGCTGTAATTGTGAAAACGCAGGTGTTCGTCCGCAAGACGGATACCTGCGTTTTTGTTGTCTTCGATTTCTGTATGTACATATTTCGTGATGAGGGGTTACGATATTAAAATTTCATTGTAATAATTCGCAAAAATGGGTTGACAAACCGAAACAATAATGGTATTATATCGATTGTTCGCAAACGAACATCCGGGTGTGGCGCAGCTGGTAGCGCGCTTGACTGGGGGTCAAGAGGCCGCAGGTTCAAGTCCTGTCACTCGGACCAAAAAAAGAAAGACAGACCAACGGTCTGTCTTTCTTTTTTTGGTTGTGACAGGACTTGAAACGAGCTCCAAGGGTGAGCGGACATTCGCCTGCGGCGAAGTCCGCAA
>JAZNTC010000056.1:0-2466 GCA_045591605.1 Acutalibacteraceae bacterium
CCGTCAAGCCATCGTATATCCACGAAAGCCCTTCCAAATCGGCAAGCAGCCCATTCAGTTCCTCGCCGCGTATCGCACAGTAGGTCGCAAGGGTTGGTATGTCATGTTCCGCGGTGGTTTTGTCATAATAGAATACGGCACCATCCACCGCCGCTTGGGTCATACTGATGGGGTTTTTATCGGTTGTCAAACGGTACAACCAACGAATCGTACCCGTTGTGCCGACGCCCATCAAAAACGAACCGTCGTTTTGTTGCAACAGCATATATAGCGACCCGTTGACGTTCAATTCCCACGCTTGCTTATTGTTTTTTCGGATCATTTCCACGGTGGGAACGACTTCCATTTTTGGCGGCTCATTGCCCCACACGGAAGCATCGCGCAAGCGGTAATCAAAGGTTTCTTCGGTTAACTCAACGGCATTCAATACACCGATTTGTTTGATAAGCTTATCGAATGTGGTTTCATACAACGTGTGTCCGTTCACCACGCGCCACGTCGGTGCCGCTTCGGGAAACATCACGTACGAATACATACCGTTACAATACAAAAGTTCATCTGCACGGAACATAACCGCCTCGGTGTACAAACTCGTGCCGCGCGTAAGGTTGAATTCCACCCAGGCGGTCTCCTCGGCATCCCCTACACTGAAATCCGCTTCCAAGCGGTAATCTCCCGGGAACACCACCGATTGTCCCACCAAACTGTACACCTTTTCGGTGGTGTTGCCCGATTTCAGGATGTAGGCTGGCATCGTCCACACCAGATCCATCGTCACGCAATTTCGCCATTCACCATCTACTTTGCGATATAGGGTAAACGGATTGCCAAACGTGATCTCTTCGTCCAACCCGTTTTCCCATTGCACCGTGATGGTGGGTTGGAGTGAATCCAAATCGGTCGATACGACGGTAAGGGTTACCCCTTCACGGCTGGCGCCGCCGGTTTGCTCGTCCACGCCGTCGGGTTTCTTCGTCTTCGGGTCGGTGAGGAAACACACCGCCACCGCAACGGCGGCGATCACCGCCACCAGAATGATCCAAAACGCCGGGCGTTTGTAATTGAGCACCGCTTTCACCCGTGCCTTTACCCCCACTTCGCCAAACGCCAGGGGGCACAGCATCACCGTGCGGCGGTGGGCACTGCAATTCACCAAGGCGGTGGAGTACGCCTGCCGTGCGGCGGTATCCATCTCTTTTACCACCTTTTCGTCACAGGCGGTTTCAATATCGCGGCACAACAAAAGGTATGCCACCCACAACAGCGGATGAAACCAATACACCGCGAGCAACAAAAACCCCAACGGCTTGATCCAATGGTCGCCGCGCTTCAAATGCGCGCGCTCGTGTGCCAATACCGATGCGGTGACCTCCCCCGACAATCCCGATGGCAGATAAATGCACGGACGAAACACGCCGAAGATGAAGGGGGACGCCACGTCGTCGCACACATACACGCCCTTTTCCATCGGGATTGATACGCGCACGCGCCGTTTCAGCCGCCAATAGGAAAGGGCGCCGTACACCAGCATGGCGCACACACCGGCAATCCACACCCACGTCGCCACCGTGAGCCACACGTCAAGCGGATTCACGCTTTCGGTCGGCGTGGGGGCAACACTCTGCTGTAAATAGGGATTCACCGTGACATTTACGGCATCGATCCCCGTGTGAATTTCGGGAACGGGTGCTTGCGTTATGTTCGGCGGAATCGTTTCTTTGGAAGGGATCAGACTCGTCACACTTTGGAGTGAAAACGGACACACCAATCGAAGCGCCACCGCCCCCCACAACAGGCAGGTGATCCAACGCGGCGCACGTTTGAGCAACAGACGAAGCACCACCACCGCAAGCACCACCCAACCGGCGGTAATGCTCATGTTCAGCAGTTTTACAAACCAATCACTCATACTTCCCCTCCCCGTATGCCGCGATCATCGCCAAGATCTCATCGCGCTCGGCAGCGGTCAACGTTTTGCGTGCGGTGAAGGCGGCGATGAAGGCAGGCAATGAGCCGTCAAAGGTCTCTTCCACAAACTTTTCACTTTGCATCGCGTAAAATTCCTCTTTGCTCACGCACACCGTCACGGTCCTGTTTTCGGTGAGGAACAACCCCCGTTCGCACAGTTTTTTAAGCACTGTATAGGTCGTGGTGCGCTTCCATTGCAAGCGTTCTTCGCACAGCGCCACCAGTTGTTTGGTAGAAAGCGGTGCATGCTCCCACACGATATCTGCAAACCGCGCTTCCACCACACCGAGCTTCATCGTTTCCATTTTCGTCCTCCTATCTGTCTATTGCTTGTAGACTACGCTTTTAGTCTATCACGAATAGACAGTGTTGTCAAGGGGGCTTTTAGAAATTTTTTCGAGGGTTCTTTCAACACCGTTTGTGAAGCGGACGGGCGAGGACGCCCGTCCCTACAGCAAAAACCACCCACCGTAGGGGAGTTGTGGATGGGGATTTGAA
>JAZNTC010000057.1:0-6467 GCA_045591605.1 Acutalibacteraceae bacterium
ACACCTCTTGAATCAACGTGCGATACAACGTCGCCACCGTCGGGCGTTCGGTCTGCAATGCAATGGATTCCGCCGAAAAGGCGCGACCTGTCTGCAACAAGCCGTACGTCAACGCCGCACGGCAACACGGTTGCCATTTCACGTCACATAATTCATCTTTCACGTCGGATGAAAACGACATCGGACACGTCCCCCCCTTTCGACACACGGCGTATAGGTTTAACCTACACTCACGCCTTTTGAATATCCCGATGATTCACCAGCACGCGCTGTCCCTGCTCTTGCAGGTGGTGCGCCAACCGCTCGGCAAAGGTCACCGAACGGTGTTTGCCGCCGGTGCAACCGATGGCAATCACCAACTGGCTTTTCCCCTCATCGGCATACCGCGGAATGAGGAAATCCACCATATCGCACAATTTTCGGGCAAACTCTTCCGCCCCGTCCGAGGTCATCACAAAATCGCGCACCGCGGCATCCAACCCCGTTTGGGAACGCAATTCGTCCACGTAAAAGGGGTTTTTGAAACACCGCACGTCAAGCACCATATCCGCTTCGGCAGGATACCCGTACTTAAACCCGAAAGACATACACCGTATCGGCATTCCTTCGCGCGTATCCTCCAAAAACAGCGACACCACACTTTCACGCAGTTGCGCCGCCGAAAGATGGGTGGTATCGATGCGATAGTCGGTGCGTTCACGCAATGAAGAAAGCAAGGTCGCTTCTTCCGCAATCGCGCGGGTGACCGAACCGCCCACCGTTTCGGTCAACGGATGTTTGCGCCGCGTTTCTTTGTATCGCCGCGCCAACACCGCCGCCTCGCATTCCAAAAAGAGGATCTTATAGGCAATTCCCTGCGCACTCAATTCCTCGAGTGCGCCGTCCAGATCGCGCAACAGTTCGCCGCCGCGCGCATCCACCACCACCGCCACACGCGGCATGGCGTTTTGCGCCCCACGACACAGTTCCGCAAATTTCGGAATCAGCATCGGCGGCATATTGTCCACACAGTAAAAGCCGATATCCTCCATCGCGTGGATGGCACGGGTTTTTCCGGCACCCGAATATCCGCTCACGATCACAAATTCCACCGCTTATTCCTCCCCGATGAACTGCACTTCGCGTTCCAACTGAACGCCAAAACGCTCCTGCACACGGCGGCGCACTTCCCGTTCCAATGCCAACACGTCCGCACAGGTCGCCCCACCGCGGTTCACCACAAACCCCGCGTGCTTTTCGCTCACCTCGGCGCCGCCCACGCGCAGTCCTTTGCAACCGCATTGTTCGATCAACGCACCGGCAAAATGGCCGGTGGGACGTTTGAAATAACTGCCGGCACTCGGGAATTCCAGCGGTTGTTTTTCGCGGCGGCGGCGCATAAATTCGTCCATCCGTGCGCCGATAACCGCAGGGTCATCCGCCTTCAACTGCATCGTTACCGATAAAATCAGGGTGTCGCGCGTGTCCATAAATGCGCTGTGACGGTATCCAAGCTGCATTTCCTCCGCCGAAACGGTGCGCACACCCGTGGCATCCGCCACCTCGGCCGACACTACCACGTCCGAAAGTTGCCCGTCATACGCGCCGGCGTTCATGAACAAACCGCCGCCCACCGTGCCGGGAATGCCATAACCGAATTCCAATCCCGAAAGGCCGGCATTCCGTGCCGCGCGGCACAATTCTTTCAGCGGTGTGCCGGCAGGGCACACCACCATATCACCCGAAACGGTCGGCGAGCCGACGGGGAGCAAAAACACCACCCCATCGAATCCCCGATCGCTCACAAGCAAATTACTGCCGTTTCCGAGCGGCATCCAGGCGATGCCTTCTTCACGGCAAAGAGCGAGCAATGTCGGCACAGCCGTGGATTCCCGTACTGTCACAGCCAATGCCGCCGCACCGCCAATACGAAAACTGGTGTGCGCCGCAAGAGGAAAATCCCACACCACATCGCAACCGTTTGCCTGGGCCGCTTGTGCCAATTTGGTCAACTCCACAGCCGACACACTCCTTTCCAAAAGTCAAATGATATCTTACGCCATCGCCGCCGCGCCGATGATGCCGGCATCATTACCCAGCGATGCCACGCACAAACGGGTCTGCTTCGCGCTGTACTTGCTGTAACGCTCCGCTTCAATCTGCTCGCGCAGGGGTGCCAGCAGCGTTTCGCCCTCGTTGCAGATACCACCGCCGATGCACAGCACTTCCGGTTGGAAGATATTGATCACGTTGATCAAGCCGCTCGCAATGTAACGAATATAGGTATCCACCACCTGCTTGCCCACAGGGCAGCCGGCACGCATGGCATCAAACGCGGTGCGACCGCTCACGTTGCCGTTTGCCATCTTGGCCAGCCGACTGTCGGGGTTTGCTTCGATTGCACGGGTGGTCTGACGGATCAGCGCAGTCGCAGACGCATACGATTCCCAGCAACCGTTACGACCGCAGTTGCAGGGCTCGCCGTCCACCACGATCACGGTGTGACCGAGTTCTGCACCGGCAAAGTTCAAACCGCTGTAGATCTTGCCGTCAATGATGATGCCGCCGCCGACGCCCGTGCCGAGCGTGATACACACGCAGGTCTTCACACCCTTCGCCGCACCGGCAACCGCTTCACCCAGCGCCGCCACGTTGGCATCGTTATCCACAAACACCGGTTTGCGGAGGCCCTTTTCCATCATGTCGGCCAAGGGCAATTTGTCGAATTTCAGGTTGTTGGAATATTCCACAATGCCCGTATCGCCGTTGCAGGTGCCGGGGCAACCCACACCCACCGCTTTGATGTCATCCATCGTGAGACCGGCATTCTTCACCGCTTCAAACGCAGTGTTCACCATATCCGCCACGATCTTCTCTGCCGGACGAGGCAGGGCGGTCTTGCAATTGGCACGCCCCACGATCTGATAGTTGTCATCCACCACACCGACAGCAATGTTGGTGCCGCCGAGATCAATTCCGATACGATACATTGTTGTGTTCCTCCTTAAAACCTGTTCCATTCATTTTGTGTCTCAACCGACGCCGCCGCATCGTCCACCATACCCAGGTTGAACATCAACTCCTGCGCTGCATTGTAACCCATTTTCTTTTGGCGGTTGTTCATCGCCGCCACCTCGATGATAATGGCGAGATTTCTGCCGGGCTTCACGGGAATGGTGGTGGAGGGCACGTTGATACCCAAGATATCCATATACTCGCTATTCAGCCCCATACGGTCATACACTTTTTCGCTGTCCCATTGCTCCATTTGAATGACCATATCGATCTTTTCGGTCATCTTGACCGCGCCCATACCAAAAATACGGCGCGCATTCACAATGCCGACACCGCGCAACTCAATAAAGTGGCGGATGTTATCGGGTGCCGAGCCAACCAGCGTTTTAGAAGACACACGGCGAATCTCCACCGCATCGTCTGCAATCAAACGGTGACCGCGTTTGACCAGTTCGATCGCCGTTTCACTTTTACCGACACCGCTGTCGCCCACCAGCAAAATACCTTCACCATACACTTCCACCAACACGCCGTGCCGTGTAATGCGCGGCGCCAGTTCCACCGACAGATACGCGATCAGCGCCGCCATGAAACTGGTGGTCAAATCTTTCGAGCGGAGCAACGGCACTTCGTATTCGCGGCATACTTCCGTCAATTCGCGCATGGGCGGAATATCTCGCGAGATCACCACGGCAGGCGGACAGCAAGCGGCGAAGGCGCGCAACCGTTCCATGCGCACGTCGGGCGCCAAGTCACTCAAATATCCGTTTTCGCTCTTTCCCACAATTTGAATACGGTCGTTGTCGAAATAATCAAGATACCCGCCGAGCGCCAGACCGGGACGGTTCACGTCGGCACTGGTCACGGGGATCTGCTCCGGATCACGGGGCATATACACCGTTTCGAGCGACATTTCCTTGATGATCTGCGACAGCGGTACCGAAAATTTCTTGGCCATGTTGTCACTTCCCTTACGTCTTGATAGAAAGACCTCATCTTATTATACTATACATATACGTAACTTTCAAATAGTATTTTATATTTTGAGGAAAATTTTTGCCGAACTGTAAAAAGTTGAACAACCCACTTGCAAGGGGTCGAAAAATCCGCTATACTGAAGGCAGCAAAAAAAACACGGAGGGTCTGCTATGGCACGTATTCATGTGGGACAGTTCAACGACTCGTTCCCCCCCACCATCGACGGTGTGGCACAAGCGGTAAAAAACTACGCCACCTGCCTGCACCGCAACCATTGCGACGTCACGGTGGTGACACCTGCCTACAAAAACGTGCGCGACGACTATCCGTTCGAAGTGTACCGTTACCAATCCATTCCGCTCGATCACCGCATTGGCTACCGCGCAGGGAACGTGTTCAGCCCCGAAGCGCTGGTGCAACTGCGCCGCAAAAAGTTTGATCTCATGCACATTCACGCTCCCTTTGCTTCGTCGGTGTTGGTGAGCAACATCAACCACCGTCCGCACGTCCCCGTAGTGTTGACCTATCACACCAAGTTCGATGTGGACATCGAAAAGCGCGTCACCAACACGGTGTTCCGCAAAATCGCGATGGAATTCCTCACAAGCAACGTCAAGGCGGCAGACGAGATCTGGACCGTCACCGAAAAATGCGGCGAATCGTTGCGTGCCATCGGTTATGAAGGGGAATACCACGTGATGGAAAACGGCACGGATTTCGCCTTCGGTCAAGCAGAAGAAAGCAAAGTGCAACAGTTGCGTGAGGCATATGACCTGCCGGACGACGTGTTCATCTTCTTGTTCGTCGGTCGTATGATGTGGTATAAAAACACGCGCTTGATCTTGGATTCTTTGAAGATCGTGAAAGAAAAGGGACTTCCCTTCCGCTGCTTTATGATCGGCGGCGGCATCGATGCAGACGATATACAGAAATATGCCAATGAGTTATCCCTCACGGACGAGGTCATCTTCACCGGCCCGATTTACGACCGCGAATATCTGCGCGTATTTTACAGCCTTTCGGATATGTTTCTCTTCCCCTCCACCTACGATACCTCCGGCATCGTGGTGAAGGAAGCGGCGGCATGCGAATGTCCCTCCCTCTTGGTGCGCGATTCCTGCCCGGCGGAAGGCGCCACCCACGACGTCAGCGCCTTTTTGGCAGAGGAAAACGCCCCCTCGTGCGCCGAAGCGATCCTCGCCGCCTGCCAAAGCCGTGAGCATCTCGCCGCCGTCGGGCGAGAAGCGGGTCAAACGTTGTACCTCTCGTGGGACGATGCCGTTGCCCGTGCCTACGCGCGCTACACCGAAATTTTGAAGAATTGGAAAGGTTGAACCCATGAACATGCACGAACGTCTGCGAAACGGCGGCTACGACATCGCCCTCACCACCCTCTATGGCGAAGAGGCGCTCTCTGCCGCGCGCACGCGTTGGCAAGCGGCGGTCGATGCGTTTGAAACGATCTTCGGCAAACGGGACGATCTGCGCCTGTGCTCCGCTTCGGGTCGCACCGAACTGTCGGGCAACCACACCGATCACAACCACGGGCGCGTGCTCGCGGCCGCCGTGCAACTGGACACCATTGCCGTGGTGGCACCGCGCAAGGATACCACCGTGTGCGTACACTCCGAAGGGTATGCCCCCCTCACGGTGAATATGAATGATCTCGCCGCACGAACAGAGGAAGAGGGCACCTCTGCCGCGTTGATTCGCGGCACCGCCGCCCGTTTGGCGGAACTCGGCGGCACGCTCGGCGGTTTCGATGCCTACGTCACCTCTCAGGTGCCGGAAGGCTCAGGATTGTCCTCTTCTGCCGCCTATGAAGTGCTGATCGGCACCATCATGAACGCACTGTTCAATCAAAGCCGCTTCACCCCCGTCGAACTCGCGCTCGCGGCACAATATGCGGAAAACGTGTATTTCGGCAAACCCTGCGGCGTGCTCGACCAGATGACCTCGGCGGTCGGCGGTGCGGTCGCCATGGATTTTGCCGATCCGCAACACCCCATCATTCGCCGCATCGACGTGGATTTCGGCAAACACGACCGCGTGCTGTGCGTGGTGAACACCGGCGGCAACCACGCCGACCTCACCGACGACTACGCGTCGGTCACCCGTGAGATGAAAGCGGTCTCGGAACAGATGGGGGTAGGTTTTTTACGAGAAACCACCTGTGAGGCTGTTCTGGAAAGGTCTGCCGCTTTACGCGAAGCGTGCGGTGACCGTGCACTCCTGCGTGCCTTCCACTTCTTCCTGGAAGATCAGCGTGCCGACGATATGGCAAAAGCCTTGGAAAACGGTGATATCACGGGGTATGAGCGGATGATGCGTGCGTCCGGCGACTCCTCCTTCCGCTTCTTGCAAAACCTCTATTCCAACAAAGCGGTCGGCTGTCAAGGCCTTTCCCTTGGCATCTGCGTGGCCGAACAGGTGTTGGGCGACACAGGCGCGGTGCGTGTGCACGGCGGCGGTTTTGCCGGCACGGTGCAAGCCCT
>JAZNTC010000058.1:0-11668 GCA_045591605.1 Acutalibacteraceae bacterium
CTTCTTAAAATCTTCGACCTCAATGCGAGCAGATTTCGTGAGGTTTCCGTTTCTTCTGTTCTGCCGACAGGCGCGCGCCTGTCAAAGAAAAAAGAGCGGAAAACACCGAAATATGCCGCTTAGAGGCAGGTTCGGATCACTCGTGCCACCTTATTCCCCAATGGAAATGAGTGCCGCCAAGCTGCCGCGAACACCTGCCGTGGCACGGTGCGACCAAAACACGTCGGGGCGGCAACGGGTGCACAAATCGGTCACGCTGATGTGCTCGTCACGCAAGCCCGCCGCCAGCAAAATGCGGCGGTTGACCTGCCACATATCGATCAAAAACTTGCCTTGCGGCATACGGCGCACGCAGGATTCCTCGAACACACGCATGGCGGCAAACTGCTCGTACACCGGCTCATCCACCTCGAAACAGCATGGGCCGATGGATGGGCCGATGCCTGCCACGATGTCCTCACGGCGGCAACCGTAATCCGACACCATGCGTTCCACCGTGACACGCCCCATTTCGGCAACCGTGCCTTTCCACCCCGAATGGGAGGTGCCCACCACCCGTTTGATCGGGTCGGCAAACAAAAGCGGCACACAGTCGGCATATTGGGTGCACAGCACCACGCCCGGCTCGTCGGTGAGCAGACCGTCAAAATCGTCGTAATCGCGCTCACGCGTGATGCCTTTGCCGCAATCCGCCGCGGTCACGTTGCGGATGAAGGTGTGGTGTTCCTGACGGGACAGCACGATGCGATCGGTTTCGACACCGATCGCCCCACACAGGCGATCAAAATTTTCGCGCACACGGACGGGATCGTCGCCGCGCCCGAAACTGAGGTTCATACTTTCATAAATGCCTTCGCTCACACCGCCCAAACGGGTGGACACCGCGTGGCGCACAAACGGCACGCGATCGAGCGTGGGAAAGGTATAGTAAAGCAGCTCTCCCTTTTGATGGGGCGTTAAGTGTTTTGTGGTGGGTAACGTCACGTCACCGCGCCCCCTTTCACAGCATCCTCGCACGCCTTAAGCAAACGGCGGCTGACCGCCTCTTTGCCGAAACGTTCCACCGTCAAAGCGCGAATACGCACGGCATCGTATTGCGATGCCGTTTTGAGCATTTGTTCCATCGCGGCACACAACGCCTCGCTGTCCTCGGTGGGAACCAGCAGACCGATCTCTTCTGTCACAATATCGGCAGGACCGCCGCATTGCGTGCTGATCACGGGCGTGCCGCACGCCGCCGCTTCGTTCAACACACACGACAAGGTTTCGTGACGGGACGAACAGATGAAGCAATCCGCCCCGTTCATAAACGCGGGCGTTTCCTCGCGCGGAACAATGCCCACAAGGCAGCATTTGTCCGCGATGCCGTGACGTTCAATCTGTGCCGCCAATGTGTCGTGCGACACACCCTTGCCGGCGATTTCCAAACTCACGGGGCGATCGGTGCGCGCACACAATGCCGCAAACGCATCGATCAGCACGTCATATCCCTTCACGGGGCGCAACTGCCCCATAGCGCGAAAACGGAAGATGTCCCCCGACTCCGTGGGTTGCGGCACAAAACGGGTGTCATCCACCAAGTCAGGGATCACACGGGTTTCGGCGATGGGTTGCATCACCTCGCGCAAGGCGGAACTGACACACGCATTCACCGCCGCTTTTTCCATAACGGCTTTCAAACGACGGGTGGCCGCCTCGTCTGCCAAATCCTCGAGTACAAAGGAGGAATGCTCCATAAAAAAGAGCGGCAACCGTTCACGGCGACACAGCGCCAATGCTTCATACCCTTGCAACGAGGAACGCAAGTTCACCACGTCGGGACGTCCCCATTCCTTCACAAGGCGCGCATACGCACGGCGAATCATGGCGATGCGTTGCCACACGCGTCCGCGCTCACATCGTGGGGTGATATTCACCTTCTGCGTGAGAATGGTGTACACTCCCTCCTCACGGAACACGCGCACACCGTTGCCGCGCAAGCGACCGTTGACATCGGCATAGATCACCGCCACGTCCGCGCCTGCCGCCGCCATGGCACGTGCCTGCTCTTGATAAAATGTGCCCAACATCGGCATCTCGGGTGTGGGATACCATGAAGGGATCATCAAAATTTTCATTCTAAACGCTCCTTACTTTCGGATCGTTTCCATTGTACCGAAAGTCGGACATTTTGTCAACCGAGCACCGCTTTCAAGGTGAGCAGGGTAATCACACCCGGCACACCCAGCACCGCACTTGTGCCGAGTGTGAGCGGATTGAGAGCCAACGTGACACCTGTATACGCTCCCACAGCATCCACCAAGAGGATTGCCAGCACACCGCTCGCTGCCGAGGACAACGCACCGCGCAAGGGCTTTCCGCTTTTGAACAGCGCAACAAGCACGGCGAGTGTCACGGATGCCGCCACACCCCACCATAACACGAGAAACCAACCGCTCATTTCACCATCACCTCCATGGCAGTATATGGTGGAGAAGCCCCGAATATACGAAAAAGAGCCTGCTCGTGTGAGCAGGCTCTTTGACTGTTCTTTCCTTATTTCGCCAAGAACTGGGTGATCAGCATACCGGCAAACACCAGCACGAAAAACAGGATGGAGATCACCTTGGTCCACTTCGACAAGAAGGCATCCAGCGTGCGCGCCTTACCCTTTTCCATGAAGGAATCCGCCGCACCGGAAATCACACCCAAGTTTGCCTCGCGGCCTTCCTGCAACAGCACCACCGCAATCACCAGCAACGACATGATGATCAGCACAATGCCGATAACAATTTCCCAAATACCCATTACCATTACCTCCGAAAAAAGACACATTTCCATAATAACAGCGGTATTATACCACACCTCTTTGAAAAATGCAAGAGGTATTTTCACAATTTCTCCATATGCATGGTCACTTCGCCGGCGGTCAATACACGGCGCGTGCCCTCTTCGGTTACAATCAAGCCACCGTTTTCGTCCACGTCCTCGGCCACCGCGGTGTGTTCTTTGCCGTTTTGCAAAAAGGTGATGCGCCTGCCGCGCAACAGCATACGTGCGCGATACCCTTCCAAAAAGGTGCGCGCAGAAAGATCCTTCGTATAGTCCGCGAAACGGGCAAGAATGTTCTCCGCCAAACGGTCGCGCGCATCGTCGGGTGCGTACCTACACAGCGCCCCTGCCGTATCCGCGATGTCGGGGGGAAATCCGTCGGCAGGCGGCACAATATTGACACCGAAACCCATCACCAGAGCGATTTCTCCGCTTTCGGGGTCGGTGGCGACTTCCGCCAAAATGCCGCACACCTTGCGCCCGTTCAAATAAAGATCGTTCACCCATTTAATGTCAACGGGACAGCCGCACAACGCTTCGCACCCTTCGGCGGCTGCCACCGCCGCCGCCACCGTCCATAGCGGACTTGTCCCCTGTTCCACCGTACAGCGGCGCAACACGCTCATATATAACCCACCTGTGGGCGAGTGGAACACTCGTCCCATACGCCCGTGGCCGCCGCTTTGCGTATCCGCAATCAGCACCGTGCCGTCGGGTGCGCCCCCCGCCGCCATGCGTTTCAGCGCCGTGTTGGTGGAATCCGTGTGCGCCACGCGGTGAATCGTCCATAACTCACGCATTGAACGTCACCTCATCCGCCGTGCCTGTCCAGTACAACAGCAGGGCACCGTCCCCCACCTGCACCGAGGGTGTTGTGCCCACAAAGTGATTGCTCACGCCAAGCGGAAAATCGGCACGAATCGTGCCGTGTTCCAACGGATATTGCACCCCTTGCAAGGTCACGTCACGGGCATCGCCGCCCACAGCAAACACCGAGAGCGTGCCCTTCGCTTTGGGTGCCAGATGCGCCCTGCCGTTTTGCAATACGGTGAAGCACTCCCCGTTGCCGCACAACACAGCGTGACCGCCACGCCGCGCCACCCACAACAGCGTTTGCAGATTCGCCAATGTGTGGTCACTGCGTCCGCCCGTGCCGGCAAGCAGGCGAAATTCCCGCACACCGCGCTCCCACAACAGTTTCACGGCAAGCATGGTGTCGGTATCGTCCTTTTCCACGGGGTAGGTTATCACGTTCTCCCCTGTGGGTTGTGAGGCGAGTGAATCAAAATCTCCCACCGTGAAGGTGGGTGCGATACCCATGGCGCGCAGATGCAACAAACCGCCATCGGCCGCCACCACGACATCCTCTGCCGAGGGTGAAAACGGGGCACAATACGCCGCCGCCCCCACAATATATCCAATCGCCATGCTCTCACCTCCCATTCCTTTCCATTGTACGCACTTTTTTGCAAAAAATCAAGTCATTTTCCGCTTTTCGCTTGACAAAGCCGGGGACGGTTTGTATACTAATTGAGAGTAATTCTCATTTTGGGGGTGAGCCTTGTGGCCACGCATTATCAGACCAACGGACGGCGGCAACTGCTGGACTTTTTGAAAACGCACACCACCCCGTGCACTATCGAGGAGATTGCCGATGCGCTGCCCGTGGGCAAAAGCACCTTGTACCGTTTGATGAGCCAACTGGTGGAGGACGGCACGGTGCGGCGGTTTGTGAAAGGAAACAGCCGTCGGTTTACCTATCAGATGCTGGGCGGCGAGGATTGCCACCGTCATCTGCATTTGAAGTGTGTGGATTGTGGGCGCACGGTGCATTTGGATCACGACACCACCGCTTTTGTGGAAGAACGGCTGAAGCGCCATCACTTTGCCGCCGATGAACGTATGACCATGTTGTTTGGACGGTGCGAAATCTGCGCCGAGAGAGGATAACCGAATGAAACGACGTGTTTTGGCGGTGTTGCTTGCCGCCGTTTGTTTACTGTCGCTTATAGGATGCGGTGCAAAGCGCGAGAAAGAGGACGGATGGCAGGTGATCTGCACCGTGTTTCCGCCGTATGATTTCGTGCGCGCCATCGCACCCGAAACCACCGTATCGCTGTTGCTCGATCCCGGGCAGGAAACCCATGCCTACGAGCCGACACCGCGCGACATTATGGACATCCAAAACTGCGACCTGTTCATCTACGTGGGGGGCGAATCCGAAGCGTGGGTGACGGATATGCTCGCCTCGATGGACACCCCTCCGCGCACCCTTACGTTGATGGACTGTGTGGGTATGCAGAACATCCATCTACACGACGAGCACGTGTGGACATCCCCCAAGAACGCCCTGATGATCGTGGAACGATTGGAGGAGGTGCTGTGCGAAATCGGAGTAGCGGATGAAGAGGCGTTGCACACCGCCGCGGCGGCATATTGTGACAAATTGCGCGCGTTGGATGCCCAATTTGCCGAAACGGTGAACGGTGCTTCGCGCAAAACATTGGTGTTTGGCGACCGTTTCCCCTTCCGCCATTTTGCCGAAAGGTATGGGCTCACATGCGAATCCGCCTATGACGGGTGCGACCACTCCGCCGAACCTTCGGCGGCAACGGTGGCAGCACTTGCCGACCGTGTGAAGGCCGACAAGATTCCCGTTGTGTTGTACATCGAATTTTCCAACCAAGAACTCGCGGACACGCTGTGCGAAGCAACGGGTGCGCAAAAGCGGTTGTTCCATTCGTGCCACAATCTCACCAAAGCGGAGTTGGATGGCGGCGCAACCTACCTGTCGCTGATGACGGCAAATTTGGATGTGTTGAAGGAGGCGCTTTACACATGAGTTTGCTCACTTGTCGAGCCGCATCCTTCGGCTATGACGGCAAAGCCGTGCTGTCCGATGTGGATTTCACCTTACATGCAGGGGATTACCTTTGCATCGTGGGCGAAAACGGCAGCGGAAAAAGCACTTTAATCAAAGGGTTGTTGCGCTTGAAAGCACCGATTACGGGCGAGGTGTGTTACGGCGAAGGGTTACATCCGCGTACGGTGGGGTACCTGCCGCAACAAGCGGAGCACCAGCAGGATTTTCCTGCCAGCGTGTATGAAGTGGTGTTATCGGGGTGCTTAAACCGTTTGGGCACACGTCCGTTTTACAACCGTTCCCACAAAGCAGAGGCACGCCACAGCATGGAACTCTTGGACATTCTGCCGCTTCGTCATCGCCGCTTCAGCGATCTGTCGGGCGGTCAACGGCAACGGGTGTTGCTGGCACGGGCGCTGTGCGCCACCGAATCCATGCTGTTGCTGGACGAGCCTGCCGCCGGGTTGGACCCGTTGGTCACGGCGGAACTGTACAAGGTGATCCATCATTTAAACCGCGATCACGGGGTGAGCATCATTATGGTGTCGCACGACCCCACCGCCGTGCGCGAACACGCATCCCACGTGTTGCATCTGCAACAAAAACCGCTGTTTTTCGGCACGCGGGAAGCCTATCTTCAAAGCGCACTCGGCCGCCGTTTCATGGGAGGTGAGTGCGATGTTTGATGTTATCTTGCAAATGTTCTCGTATCCGTTTATGGTGCGCGCCGTCACGGTGGGTGTGCTGGTTTCGCTGTGCGCCGCGCTGTTGGGTGTCAGTTTGGTGCTCAAACGCTATTCCATGATTGGTGACGGGTTGTCCCACGTGGGGTTCGGCGCGCTGGCCATCGCCGCGGCGCTGGGTGCCGCACCGCTTTGGGTGTGCATTCCCGTGGTGTCGCTTGCCGCCGTGCTGCTGTTGCGCATCAGCCACAACACGCGCATCAAGGGAGATGCCGCCATCGCCCTCATTTCGTCCGGATCGTTGGCTCTCGGTGTGTTGGTCGTCTCGCTTTCGGGCGGCATGAACACCGATGTGAACAACTACATGTTCGGCAGTATCCTTTCACTCAGCCGCGGCGACACGTGGCTCGGCATCGCCTTGTCGGTGGTGGTGCTGTGCTTGTATCTTTTGTTCTTCAACCGCTTGTTTGCGGTCACCTTTGACGAAACCTTTGCCCGTGCCACCGGCACGCGTGCAGGGGCGTATAATCTGCTGATCGCTCTGCTCACCGCCGTAACGGTGGTGTTGGGTATGCGCTTGATGGGGGCATTGCTCATTTCGTCGTTGCTCATCTTCCCTGCCCTTTCTGCCATGCGCGTGTGCCGCACCTTCCGCCAAACGGTGGTGACAGCGGCCGCTACGTCGGTGCTGTGTTTCCTTGGCGGCACGGTGCTCTCGTTCGTGTATGAACTGCCCACGGGCGCTACGGTGGTAGCGGTAAATATCCTCGCCTTTGCGGTGTGTGCCGCGGTCGGTGCTATCCGACGTCACAAGTAAAAACAAGACCTGCTGATTTTGGAATCAGCAGGTCTGTTTTTTTACATCAGGCATTGCTCGTTGATATAGAGTTTAAACTGCACACCGAGTTTGTCTGCCGCACGGCGGCAAAGCAGCATGCGTTCCATAAACACTTCAAAATATTCCATCACACTGCCGTACTGCGTGTCGATGGCAAGCCGCAATTCCAACGCCGTTTTGTCGGCATTAAAATCCAAGGAGGATTTCTCCACCGAATAGTTCACGCGATCATGAATATCGAAGGTGGTGAGATCGCGGTTGCGCACGCGGCTGCGCCGCACGTCGGATTTATCCGCCAAAATCAGCGCCGCCGACACCTCGTTGACCGGCACACCCGTGCCCTCATCGTGGTTGCCAATGGCGGTGACGATGGTGGCAATATCTTGTGCCGACACGTCCATGTGATCCAAAATACGGAATGCCATCACCGCACCGCTTTGCGAATGTTCAATGCGGTTGACCAAATTGCCGATGTCGTGTAAATAGCCTGCCACACGGGCAAGTTCCACCGTGTGGGCGCAATATCCCAGTTCGCGCAACAGACGACCGGCTTCCTCTGCCACACGGGTGACGTGAGCAAAACTGTGTTCGGTATAGCCGAGTGCCGCGAGCGATTCGTCCGCGCGGGTAATATAGGTGCGCACGTCCTCGTTGCGGCGCAATTCATCCAATGTGATCATGGGCTCTCCTTACATCTTTTTGATACGGGGCAGGTCACCTTTTCGCGGATCACGGGGGCACAATAACGCACCGCGTTTTTAATGACCGTCCGGATTTCGGGCACATAGTAAATCGGGAAGGTTTCGTAATCCGGCCGGAAATAGAACACCGTGCCGTTACCGCGGCGTCACAAGCAACCGCTGCGGAACACTTCGCTCACAATTTTATGGATCTTTTCGTGACGACCTTCATTTCAAACCGAACTTTGATCATTTGCATGAAGTCCTTTTACAGCAATTCATATGCCTCGCGGACACTTTGTACCGCGACAATTTCCACATCGTCACGCGGCGTAATCGACTCCGCATTTTGTTTGGGCATCAGCACACGCGTGAATCCCAATCGCGCCGCTTCCGCCACACGTGCTTCGGCTTGTGAAACCGCACGGATCTCCCCTGTCAGCCCCACTTCGCCAAACGCAACCACCCCTTCGGGGATGGGCTTGTCCTTCAAACTGGACACCAACGACAACGCCACCGCCAAATCGGCCGCCGGCTCTTCCAAACGCAGACCGCCCACCACGTTCACGTAGGCATCCAGGTTTTGGAAGAAATACCCTGCGCGCTTTTCCAACACGGCAAGTAACAAGGTCATACGGTTGTAATCAAAGCCCGTGGAGGTGCGCCGCGGATTGCCGAATCCGCTGGGGCACACCAACCCCTGCACTTCCGCCAAGAGAGGTCTTGTCCCCTCCACCGTGCAGGATACACAGGTGCCGCTCACCCCTTTGGGGCGACCCGACAACAACAGTTGCGAGGGATTTTCCACCTGCGCCAAACCGCGATCGCGCATTTCGAACACGCCGATCTCGTTGGTAGAGCCGTAACGGTTTTTGGCACACCGCAACAGACGATAACTGCTGTTGCGATCCCCTTCAAAATACATCACGCAGTCCACAATGTGTTCCATCACTTTCGGGCCTGCGATCGCGCCGTCTTTGTTCACGTGACCCACCACAAACACGGGCAGATCCACCGCTTTCGCCGCACGCATGATCGCCGAGGTGCATTCCCTCACTTGCGTCACACTGCCGGGCGAAGAGGATACCTCTGCCAAATTCATCGTTTGGATGGAGTCCACAATCATCAAATCGGGTTTTTCCGCCTGCATGGCCGCCAACACCGTGCCGAGATCCGTTTCACACAGAAGGGACAGATTCTCACTTTCCACACCCAGACGATCCGCACGCAGTTTAATCTGTGCCGCCGATTCCTCGCCCGAAACGTACAAAATCTTGCGTGTCTGCCCGATGTGTTCGCAAATCTGCAACAGCAAGGTGGATTTACCGATGCCGGGGTCACCGCCGATGAGCATCAGCCCACCTTTCACAATGCCGCCGCCGAGCACGCGATCCAATTCCGGCATACCTGTCGAGGTGCGCACCTCGCCGTGCGGATCGATCTCGCGCAGTTTCTGCGGTGTCACACGACCAACAAGTGCAGCTGAAACGGCAGTTTGTGGGGTACGCAACTCTTCTTGCATGGTGTTCCATGCCTCACAGGAAGGGCAACGCCCACTCCAACGCGGCGCTTCAAATCCGCATTCACAACAGACAAAAACCGTTTTGTTTTTCGATGCCACAGTACCCCTCCTTTCTTATATTCACTATATCACATCTTTTAATCCATTACAAGACAGAATTACCGTTTTCTAAAAAAGAAAACACGCCGCCCGCCACTGCAAATGCCATTTTTCGACGGTAGACAGCATCCGAAAGGTTGGCGCATTCCGCAGGATTGGATAAAAAGCCGCATTCCACCAACACGGCAGGCGTTTTGGTGTTTGCCAGCAAAAACACGCTGTCATCCGCCGTTTTCATCTCCCGTGTGTTATCGGGTTGCAACTGCCCGATCACCGCCTGACGGATCTCCTCGCCAAGCCGACGACTTTGCGGATGATTAGGTGAGCAAAACACCTGCGCACCGCTGTATTGGCTTTGAGAAAAGTGATTTTGATGGATGCTCACCACCAGGCTGGCTTCGTCATATAATGCCAAGCGGTTGTGCATATCGCTCACCTTTTGTTCGCGCAAGGTGGTGGCATCGGCGGAATGAATGGAACGGTCGTCCGTGCGTGTGATTCCCGTTTGCACACCCATCACCCGTAACAGCGAAAACAGCGTGCGCGACACCGCCAAATTCACCGCTTTTTCCTGTGTGCCGTTCGCGCCCGTTGCGCCGCCGTCCGCACCGCCGTGTCCGGGGTCGATCAGCACGTACGGTTCCTCCGCCGCACGCCGTGCGGCATCTGCCTCTTTCACACGAGGCAACGACACGCACAGTGCCGTCACGCAGCACGCCGCTGTCAACCAAACCGCCCATTGTTGCCGTTTCATCCGCATCCCTCCGCCACACGGTATGCAAAAAGGAAAGATTATATGCCGCGAATCGTGTCTCCCCTCTCTCGGTAAAGAGGGCACGCCGCCGTAGCGGTGGCGTACATAAAAACAAAACCCACCGTACGGGGGGTTTTGTTTTATCGTTTGCGACGTTTGGGTGTTTTGCCCGTGGCGGAATAAATCAAGCGATCGCGCACCGAAATTTCCTTGTAGCCCAAGAAATAGCCAAGTCCCGTTATGGCAGGAAATGCCAACAGCGGCACCAACATCGCCGCCACACTGCCCCATGCAACATCCGCAGGATTCAAGATATCACTCGGCATCAAGTGGCTCACATACGACCAGAAACACATATTGGACCAACGATACCATTTAACAAAGCCGGGAAGGGTGTTCAACCCCTTGCCCACCACCAACAACAGCCACATACAAGCGGCAGGCACGGATGCCAGCGCGCCCACCTGCACGCCGCGCCAAGGATTCGCCATCTGATGACCAAACAGCACACGGTTGCGATCGTGATCGCCCAGATACCACAAGGTGGAATACGGAAACGCCAAAAATAAAATGAGCATTAGTATCTGCGCCACCCAGTCGGCAATCGCCTTCATTTCGGGATCGGGATCGGACAGAATACGCGATTTAAAACTCTGCGTGATGGGATATTTCTCCAAGTCCTCCACGGGAATCGGCGTTTCACTGCCGTCCTCCTCAATGATGTAGGCTTTGGAATACGCTTCGGAATCCATCGTGGCGTTGTAGGTTTCGGACACGATGGTGCGCCCATCTTCCAGCACACCGCCCACCCGTTGCCCGAGTTCCTGACGGGTGCTCATATTCAGCGCCATGGTCACCGACAGGTGCAAGATGGCACACAGCAGTGCCGCAAACGCGCTGTATAAGAAAACCTTGACCGCCTGTGCGACGGTGGTATTGGGAAATTTCATAACCTCGCCTTCTTTCTCGTTAAGCATACCACAAATTTCCCCGTTTGACAATTCTTTTGGCGGTTTTATTACAGAAAATTTACAACCGAAAAATTTTTGCCTTTTTTTTAAAAACCTCTTGACAAATTTGCCGTTATCGACTAATATATATGGGCGGTGCAAACCGCTTTACATACATGGGCTCGTAGCTCAGCTGGGAGAGCGCACGGTTCGCATCCGTGAGGTTCGAGGGTTCGATCCCCTTCGAGTCCACCATGTAAAAAAAGAGACACCCTATAGGGTGTCTCTTTTTTTACATCATAAGAAACTCGAAGGGGATCGAACCACAAAAGGGAGCGAACATCGCGCACAGCGCGATAAGGAGCGACAAAGCAACAGTCCGGTGGACTGTTGCGCCTTTTGTCCAACCGAGCGACAGTGAGGGCGAACAAGCCACGACCGAACTCTTCCCCACAGAGGGTCGAGAAG
>JAZNTC010000059.1:0-2574 GCA_045591605.1 Acutalibacteraceae bacterium
GGCTTGTTGTCGGTGGCAGGCGACAGCCTTGCCACCTTCGCCGCACCGAAAATCACACGAAATTCCACTCGTTTTAGGTCGAAGAATGTAAACGGAGCCGATTTTTTCATCGGCAAGGAAAAAGCGCAGTAGATCCTTGCGGATTTACGAGCATTTTAACACAGCCGAGGGGAAAATCGGCCCGTTAACATCGGGTTCGGATATGCCACCTCTGCTTAAAATTAAGGGCGTGTAACAAATGGCAAAGATGTGGGCGGGCCGCACCGACGGCGCAACCGAAAAAATTGCAGACGATTTCAACTCTTCCATCCGTTTCGACTGTCGGATGTATAAGCAGGATATCACAGGCAGCATGGCGCACGCCGCCATGCTCGCCGCACGCGGTATCATTGCCGAAGCGGAGGCAGACATGCTGATTGCCGGATTGGAAGGTATTTTGGCGGATCTGGAAAGCGGTGCGCTGGCGATCGACGAGGAATGTGAAGACATCCACATGTTCGTGGAGCAGGTGTTGACCGCACGGCTTGGCGACGTGGGCAAGAAATTGCACACCGCACGCAGCCGTAACGACCAAGTGGCGTTGGATCTGCGCATGTATCTGCGTGAAGAGTGCGACGGCATCATGTCCCGTGTGCAAACACTCATCAACGTGGTGACCGACAAAGCGGAAGAATACAAAGAGGCGATCTTGCCGGGATATACCCACCTGCAACGTGCACAACCGATCCTGTTTGGGCATCATCTGATGGCATATGCTATGATGTTCCTGCGCGATGTGGATCGCCTTGCCGATTGTCGCCGTCGAATCAACGTATCCCCCATCGGCAGTTGCGCGCTGGCCGGCACGACCTATGACACCGACCGCCGTTTTGAAGCGGAGAAACTCGGGTTTGACGATATTTGTCTGAACAGCCTGGACGGTGTGTCCGACCGCGATTTCTGCGTGGAACTGATGAGCGCCCTCTCCCTTTTGATGATGCACCTCTCCCGTTTTTCGGAAGAGATCATTCTCTGGTCGAGTTGGGAATTCAAGTTTGTGGAGTTGTCGGATGCCTACACCACCGGCTCTTCCATTATGCCGCAAAAGAAAAACCCCGATATGGCGGAATTGGTGCGCGGCAAGACAGGACGTGTGTACGGCGATCTGATGGCGTTGCTCACCACCTTGAAGGGATTGCCGCTTGCCTACAATAAAGATATGCAAGAGGACAAAGAAAGTGTCTTTGATGCGTGCGATACGGTGAAAATGTGTCTGGACGTGTTCAGCGGTATGGTGGCAACCATGCAAGCGCGCACCGACAACATGAAACGCGCGGCGCAGACCGGCTTCATCAACGCGACCGACCTTGCGGATTATCTTGTGAAGAAGGGGCTTCCCTTCCGCAGTGCATATAAGATCGCAGGGCAACTGGTGGCGCGGTGCATCGCCGAAAACACGGTGCTCGAATCATTGCCGCTCGACGTGTATCGTGAGTTCAGCAACCTCTTTGAAGAGGATCTGTACGAAGAAATTGACCTTGCCACCTGCGTGGCAAAGCGCATCAGCGAAGGCGGCACCTCGCTCGCTTCGGTGGAAGCGCAGATCCGCTACGTGCGCGAAAAACAGTAAGGAGTGGCATTATGCTGTCGATAAAAGGAAAAAGTTTTTTGAAGCTTTTGGATTTCACCCCCGAAGAGATCGGTGAATTGATCGCGTTGGCGGCCAAACTGAAAGCCGAAAAAAAAGCCGGTATTCCCCACCGTCTGTGCGAGGGCAAATCCATTGCGCTGGTGTTTGAAAAGACCAGTACCCGTACCCGTTGTGCGTTTGAAGTGGCGGCGGCCGATCTTGGCATGCATCCCACCTATCTTGATCCGTCGGGATCGCAGATCGGCAAAAAGGAAAGCATTGCGGACACCGCCCGTGTGCTCGGGCGTATGTTCGACGGTATTGAATACCGCGGATTCGGGCAGGAAATTGTGGAAGAACTCGCCCGTTATGCAGGTGTTCCCGTGTGGAACGGCTTGACCAACGAGTTTCACCCCACTCAAATCTTGGCGGATTTCCTCACCATTCAGGAACACTTTGGAGATTTGAAGGGCAAAAAACTCGTGTATATGGGGGATGCTCGTTACAACATGGGCAACTCGCTGATGGTGGGTTGCGCCAAGATGGGCATGCACTTCGTGGCGTGTGCACCGCGTGCCTATTTCCCCGATCAGGCGTTGATCGACCAATGCTTGGCCATTGCCGCCGAAACGGGCGCTACACTGGAATTCAGCGAGAGCACCGATGCAGTGAAGAGCGCACACGTGATCTACACCGATGTGTGGGTGTCGATGGGCGAACCTGACAGCGTGTGGGAGGAACGCATCAAGCAACTCTCCCCCTATCAAGTGAACAAAGCACTCATGGACAAAGCCGGTCCGCAATGCCGTTTTATGCATTGCCTGCCTGCTTTCCACGATTTGAACACCACCATCGGGAAGAACATTCACGAAAAGTTCGGTCTCACCTGCATGGAAGTGACCGACGAGGTGTTTGAAAGCGAAGCCTCCATCGTGTTTGACGAAGCGGAAAACCGCATGCACACC
>JAZNTC010000060.1:0-7309 GCA_045591605.1 Acutalibacteraceae bacterium
TTTTGAGGTTCGCTGCCGCAAGCCGTGAGCAACGAAAGCAGCAGTACCGCTGCCAACAAATAGGCCAATACGTTTCTCATAAATACCCCTCCGTTAGTTATAATTTTACGCCACAATATGGTACACCGTTTTTTCAAACAAACGGTCATAGCAAGGCGTTATTCAATCGGGGACTTGCTGATCTTTTCCACCGCACGTTGCAGAGTGATACGCGCATCGGTGGAGTCCACCTTGTTGTCGCCGTTCACGTCCGCCACGTAGTGGGTCTTGTTCTCATCCCCCTGCACGGGCGGTGAGGGCGATCGCCACAATGCCGACCACCATAACGATGCTTAATGCCAAACATAAAATACGCTTTGCCATGTCACAACACTCCTCATTCCATATTCCCCGTGACCGCCATCAGCACCGACAGTGCCGCAACGGGCGCGGTTTCGCACCGTAAGATGCGTTTTCCCAAGGTTGCAATCACGGCGCCGCCTTGTTGCAATATCTCAATCTCGCGGCGGTCAATGCCCCCTTCCGGTCCGATCACCAGCGACAATGCCGCCGTGTCCCGTGATGCCAACGAAGCAAACGGCATGCCGCCGCATTCGTAACACACCACCGTGTTTTCTTGTGCCAAGCGTTTCGCCGCCGCCGCAAAGGAAATGGGCTCTTCCACCACCGGCAGAATACCGCGTCCGCTTTGCCCTGCCGCTTCGTCCGCAATTTTTTGCCAACGGGCGGCCTTTTTGGCGGCTTTTTCGTTGATCACCGCCACCGAACGTGCCATTTGCACCGGCACGATGCGTGTCGCGCCGAGTTCCACCGCTTTTTGAATGATCCATTCCATCTTATCGGCTTTCGGCAACCCCTGATACAGCGTGACCGCGCAGGTGGGTTCCGCCGCCGACGGGGCACGGGAAACGACCGACAAGATCACGTCTTCCCCCAAAAATTCTCGAATAATACACACACATTCGGTGTTCTTTCCGTCGCACACGGTGAGTCCCTCCCCCACCGTCATCCGCAACGAGCGGCGAATGTGAGAGGCATCCTGTCCCGTCACGGTGATGCTGTCACCTTCCACCGACGGCACGAAAAATCGCGGCATCTCACCGCACCCCCTTAAGGTGAGCAGTCAAGCCCTAAATCTTTGATGATTTCGCCTGCCATGATCAATCCTGCGGCACTCGGCACAAAGGACACGCTGGCAGGCGTGCGCCGATCTTCTGTCCCCTGTGGGGTGCGCGGCGCTTCTTCGGAATAGACCACCTTCAAATGGTCCACCCCGTGAATCTTCAATTCCCGTCGCATCACTCGGCACAGCGGACACACCTGCGTTTTGGTGATATCTGCCACGCGAAAAGCGGTGGCATCCAGTTTGTTGCCACACCCCATCGCGCTGATGAGCGGAATTCCTTTTTCTTTACATTCCAGCGCCAAACCGAGTTTGGCTTTCACGGTATCCACCGCATCCGCCACGTAATCGCACCCGTCGATTAACCCCACGCCGTCGGGAGGAAGATAAAACAAGGTGTGCGCCGTGACGTCACACAGCGGATTGATGTCGCGCACACGGGCGGCCATCACCGTGGCTTTGGATTGCCCCACCGTGGAGGTGAGGGCGCACAACTGACGGTTGCGATTGGAATCCGCCACCGTGTCGCCATCCACCAAAATCAGCCGCCCCACACCGGCGCGCGCCAACGCTTCCGCGGTGTAGGACCCGACACCGCCGAGCCCGAACACCGCCACCGTGGCATTTTGAAGTCGCGTCACCGCATCGTCGCCCAACAGCGCGGCAGTACGGGACGTCCATTCGTTCTGCATACGCTCAATACGGCGCAAAGCCGTTGAAGGTGAATTGCGGCAAGGGGCACTTCACGTACCACAAGAGAGCACCGACCGCCGCCAACAGGGCGATCAGCAACAAAGCGCTCAACAGCCAGCCGCGTGCATAATTTTTAAGGCACACGCGATTGGTGCCGCCGCAGGCAAACACCAACGCCACGATCCAACCGATGACGGGGATCAAGAACAACAGCGTGTATCCCACAAAGCCCCATGCGCCGAGCGGTTTCAGTACAGGGGGGAGTTGTGTCAAGGTCAACGGCACCAGAAACCGCTTTTCCTCCGCCACGGGCGATGCCACAGGGGCGGTGAACTGCGGATGAAACTGCGGTGCGCCCGACGCGGTGCGCGTCACGGGGGCCGTTTCCTCCACCGCCGTTACTTCTTCCGTCTGTGCGGCGGCTGCGCATTCCTCGCACAGCACCCCTTCGGGTATTTCTCTCAGGCAATGCTCACAAAAAGCCATCCTTACCACTCCTTATATCATTCCAATGTACATTGTACTAAAAGTACGGCGGTTTGTCAAGGTCACACGTTCGGGGGCAACGCGGTGCACAAATTCCCCATATAGCCGCCGAACTGTGCCAAGGTGATGCCGCTTTGTGCCATCATTGTGAGGTGTCCTCTTTATCGTAACGGCACGGTCTCCCCTTTCATTTTATCATATCACCTGCCGACAAAAATTGCAACCCGTCTTGCAACGGAAAGCGGTTTCTGTTACAATGGTTTTCATAAGGGAAGTGAGTGTATGAAATTCATCCATTTATCCGACCTGCACCTCGGCAAACGCGTGAACGCGTTTTCGATGCTGGAAGAGCAGGAGATGATTCTACAACAGATCGTGACCGTCATCGACACCGAATCGCCCGATGCCGTGCTGATTGCCGGAGACGTATACGATAAACCCGTGCCCCCTGCCGAAGCGGTGGGGCTGTTCGACCGTTTTTTGGCGGCACTCGCCACGCGGCAGGTGCCCACTTTCGTCATCAGCGGCAACCACGATTCCGCCGAGCGCATCGCCTTCGGTGCGCGCATCATGAGCGGTGCCGGCGTGCACCTCTCCCCCGTGTATGACGGCAACCTAACCCCCGTGACCTTGCAGGACGAACACGGCACGGTGAATGTCTATCTTCTCCCGTTTTTGAAACCTGCGCACGTGCGCCGCTTTTTTGAGGAAGAGGACATCGTGTCCTACACCGATGCCCTGCGTGTCGCCATTGCCCACATGGCGGTGGATACCGCCCGGCGCAACGTCCTTGTCACCCACCAATTTGTGACAGGCTCCGATCGCCGCGAATCGGAGGATATTTCGGTGGGCGGCACCGACAACGTGGATGCGGCGGTTTTCCGGGATTTCGATTACGTCGCGTTGGGACATTTGCACGCACCGCAAAACTGCACGTCGCCCCGTATTCGCTATTGCGGCACGCCGCTGAAATATTCGTTTTCGGAAATAAAGGACGAAAAATCCGTCACGGTGGTGGAACTGGGTGCCAAAGGGGAGGGTGTCACGGTGCGCACCCTGCCGCTCACACCCCTGCACGATATGGGGGAACTGCGCGGCACGTTTGCCGCCCTCACCGACCCCGTGTTTTACACCGCTCACCCTGCGCGTGAGGACTATTTGCGCATTATTCTCACCGATGAAGAGGACGTGCCCGATGCCATGGCACGCTTGCGGCAGATCTATCCGCTGGTGATGACGTTGGATTACGACAATACCCGCACCCGTGAAAATGCCGTGGTGCTGGGTGCCGCCGAAGCGGAAAAGCGCTCGGCATTCGAGTTGTTTGCGGAGTTTTTTGAAAAGCAAAACAACGCGCCCATGACCGAGGAACAAAGCACCTATATGCAAGCGCTGATTGAAGCGATCGAGGAGGGTGAGCGATGAGGCCGTTGAAACTGACCGTTTCGGCGTTCGGTCCGTATGCCGGATTGACCGTGTTGGATATGGATCGTTTGGGTGAAAACGGGTTGTATCTCATCACCGGCACAACGGGTGCCGGCAAAACGTCGCTGTTCGATGCCATCACCTATGCGTTATACGACCGCCCCAGCGGCGATGCGCGCGACGATTCCATGTTGCGCTCAAAATATGCCGATCCCACCACCGAAACCTTTGTGGAACTGGAATTTTTATATACCGGCAAACGCTACACCGTGCGCCGTTCCCCCGAATACGAACGCCCGAAAGCGCGCGGCGAAGGCACGACCAAACAAGCCGCCCGTGCCGAACTGCGCTATCCCGACGGACATGTGGTGGATCGCAGTAAACGCGAGGTCACCCAAGCGATCGTCGAGATCGTGGGGATCGACCGCGACCAGTTTTTGCAGATCGCCATGATCGCGCAAGGCGACTTTTTGAAACTGTTGCTTGCCAAAACCGAAGAACGGCAAGCCATCTTCCGCCGCATTTTTAAAACCCAAAAATTCGAGCGGATTCAACAGCGGTTAAAAGAGGATGCCGATCGGGCCGGCAGTGTGTTTTTTGCCGCCCGTGACCGCCTTGCCACCTATGCCGCCGACATCCTCTGCCCCGACGGTCATCCCCGTGCCGCCGAAATCGAATCGGCCCAACAGGGCACGGTGGCAACCACCGAAGTGATCGCACTACTTCACACGTTGATCGAAGAGGATACCGCCGCCGCCGAACAAGCCGCCGCCGAAGCCGCCCGTATTGCCGCCGAAGCCGCCGCGTTGGAAGGCACCATTGCCCGTGCACGGGAATATCGCAAAAACACGGCAGCGCTGGCGGAAAAGCAAGCGGCACTTCCCACGGTGCAAACAGCCGCCGCCGAAGCCGCCGAAACGTTGGCGCGCGAACAAGAAAAGCAACCCACACGGGATGCGGCGGCGCGTGCCGTGGCGGCATTGGATGCCGAGTTGCCGCAATACGACACACTTGCCACCCTTTCGAACGAGATTGCCCACCTTGCAAAACGGGCGGCGGATTTTGCCGCCAAAGCCACCGCCGAAACCCAAGCCGCCGCCGAAAAAACGGCCGACATTGCCGTGTTGAAAGCGCGCTTGTCCGCACTGGAAGGAGCGGCGGCACAAAAAGAACGCCTCACCGCCGAGCAAGCGGTGCTTTTGGCGCGTGAGGGGGATCTGGCGGCGCTTGCCAAAGCGGAAGAAAGTCTGGCGCTTTTGCAACGTGACCTGTTGAACGCACAGGCGACCTACACCGCCGCCAAAACAAAAGCGGAAGATGCTACCGCCGCCTACAATGCGGCGTACCACGCCTTTTTGGATGCGCAAGCCGGGGTGCTGGCCGCCACCTTGCAAGAGGGTGCACCCTGCCCCGTGTGCGGTGCAACGGCGCACCCCTCCCCTGCCGTGTCCTCGGCCGATGCACCGAGCGAAGCGGCGTTGAAAGCCATGAAACAAGCGGCGGACGATGCCACCGCCAATGCCGCCGAACACAGCCGCACCTGCGGCGGTTTGATGGGGCGCATTCACGAAGCGGAAGAGACGGTGGCAACACAGCGAAAAGCGTTGCTGGGCGATGCCGAAACCACCGCCGATGCCCAAGCCGCGTTACAACCGCAACTGGCGGCAATTGCCGAAGCGATAGCAAAAACCGATCGGGCGATTGCCGAAAAGGCCCGACTGACCGAGGCTCTTCCCAAGGAGGAGGCGGCGAGGCAAGCGTTGCTCACAGCGGTGGGCGAAATGGCACGGGAAGAAGCCGCCGCCAAAGCGGCAGGCGAGGCCAAGGCCGCACAGCAAACTGCATTGAAAGCCACTTTGCGGTTTGCCGACCGTGCGGCCGCCGTTGCCGCACGTGACGAGGCGGTTGCCGCGCAAAAAGCGTTGCAAGAGGCATTGGATGCGGCAACGGCACGTGACACCGCCCAAAAGCAAGCGCTCGCCGCGCTGTGCGGTGAGATCTCCTCCCTGAAAGCGGTGACCGCCGAAAACACCGACACCGATTTGGTTGCCGCACAGGAACGGCAAGCGGTGTTGCACACCGCCGCCGAAGAACAGGGGTTGCGGCGCGAAGAACTTGCCGCACGGCTTGCCGCCAACCGCCGTTCATGCGAGAATATGGAACGCACCGCAGCGGAATGTGCCGAAGCGGAAGCGCGCTATCGCTTGCTCAACACCTTGGCAGGAACCGCACGCGGCACGTTGGGCGGCAAAGAAAAGATCATGCTGGAAACCTACGTGCAGATGAGTTATTTCGACCGTATTCTCGCCCGTGCCAACACGCGGTTGCGCAAAATGACGGGCGGACAATACGATCTCACCCGCCGTTTGAATGCGGATAACCACCGCTCGCAAGTCGGGTTGGAGTTGGACGTTATCGACCATTACAACGGCACCACCCGTCCCGTGCATTCGCTGTCGGGCGGCGAATCCTTCAAAGCCTCGCTGGCGCTGGCGCTCGGACTTTCGGACGAGATCCAATCGGCGGCAGGCGGTGTGCGGCTGGACACCATGTTTGTGGACGAAGGCTTCGGCTCGCTGGACGACGAATCCTTGCAACTCGCCATCGCCACCCTCACGGAATTGACCGAAGGCAACCGTTTGGTGGGTATCGTCTCCCACGTGGGAGAACTGAAAGCCAAGATCGACCGCCAAGTGGTGGTCACCAAATCCCCCGACGGCGGCAGCCGTTGCGAGATCGTGGTGTAATCGTATTTTTCAGCGACACAAAACAAACGGCAGGGCGTATTCCACCGAATACGCCCTGCCGTTATTATGGGTATCACCAGGGATCGGATGCCATCGCTTCAAAGGTAACAAACGATTTTCCGTCACGCACAACAAACGTGAGCAGCAACGTGCCACCATCGCGGTGGGACACACGCAACGTATCCCCCTCGCGTGTCACCTCACAATGGGCAATATGATCGTAAAAATCGTAGAACTCCTCCACCGTGCCCAGCGCTTCGCATTCCATCGTTTGAGGGAAGAACGACACCTCTGCATCAATATACGGATGATCGACATCGTATAACAAATGAAGGGGAATATACATAGTAAACGGTAGTTCCTCCACCAAAAAATCCGCCCTTGGTCGCAAGAGATGATAGTTGTAGTAGCGCCCACCCTCTCGTTCGTAGGAATCGGCTTTTTGGATCAGGAACACATTGGTGTCGGTGCGGATCTCCATGTATTTCCCTTGATATTCTTTCACCGCAAGCGGCGCCACCGCCTCGGTCACCTTGTCCACCAACTCCTCAAAGGTCTGCTTCACATGAAAGCCTTTGTGTGTGGGGGAACCGCTCACGTATGCCCGTATGGGAATCTCCAACCGATCGCCTTTTGAATCCCCATCACGAATCGATATACTGCGCATCCACTGTCTTCCGCCGCAAGCAGATAAACATAACACCATCAATAAAACCAGTGCCAACACGCGTTTTTTCATAATGTCTCCCCCCGTTGTCTTGCTGTTTTTATGGTAACATATCCGTCCGTATCCAAGTCGGATCGTAGCCATGTCGTTCTGTGAGCCAAGGAGTTG
>JAZNTC010000061.1:0-4672 GCA_045591605.1 Acutalibacteraceae bacterium
TCGAAGAATGTAAACGGAGCCGATTTTTTCATCGGCAAGGCAAAAGCGCAGTAGATCCTTGCGGATTTACGAGCATTTTAACACAGCCGAGGGGAAAATCGGCCCGTTAACATCGGGTTCGGATATGCCTCCTCTGCTTAAAGCGATGTCCCGAAACCGCACGGTTCGGAACGTTTTTTTGCCGTTTAGGTTCGAAAACACAGAACTTTCTTACGGTTGCCTGTCAAACTTCTTGCAATTTAGCATGGGTTTGGTATATAATGGAATCAGAAATACATAGGGAGGCTATGGGAATGGATACGAAAATTAAAGATTTGTATGAATTGTGGTTGGCACGCGCCAACGAAGATCCCGATCTGGTGGCGGAACTCAAAGAGATCGCCGCGGATGAGGATGCCATATTCGACCGCTTTTACTGTGAATTGGAATTTGGTACGGCAGGCTTGCGCGGTGTGATCGGTGCAGGCGATAACCGCATGAACATCTATACCGTCCGCAAAGCCACGCAGGGTCTCGCGAACTATTTGAAAGCGCATTACGACACCTCCTCGGTGGCGATCGCTTACGATTGCCGCATTAAGTCGGAACTGTTTGCCCGTGAGGCGGCGCGTGTGCTGGCAGGCAACGGGGTGAAGGTGTATCTGTTCGATGAGTTGAACCCCACGCCGGTGCTCTCCTTTGCGGTGCGTGAACTGCAATGCCAAGCAGGTATCATGGTGACGGCGAGCCATAACCCGGCAAAGTACAACGGTTACAAGTGCTACGGCCCGAACGGCGGTCAAATGACCGATAACGATGCCAATGAAGTGACCGCCTACGTGCGCGCGTTGGATATTTTTCAAGATATTATGGTGGCAGATTTTGGTGCGGCGGTGGCAAACGGCGGCATTGAAATGGTGGGGGATGCGTTGGTCAACACCTTCCTTGACCGTGTGGAAGCACAGCAGGTCAACCCCGGCATCTGCAAGAAAGCACCGTTGTCGGTGATCTATTCGCCCTTGAACGGCACGGGCAACAAGCCGGTGCGTGCCATTTTGAAGCGCATCGGTTTGACCGATGTGCAGATTGTGGCGGAGCAGGAACGGCCGGACGGAACTTTCCCCACCACCCCCTTCCCGAACCCCGAGTTCCGCCAGGCGTTTGAACTGGCGCTGAAAATGGCAGAAGAAAGCCATCCCGACTTGTTGCTGGCAACCGATCCCGATTGCGACCGTGTGGGCATCGCGGTGAAGGATGGGGACGGGTATCAGTTGATGACGGGCAACGAAGTGGGTTGCTTGCTTCTCGAATACATCCTTTCCTGCAAAGCGGCGCGCGGCGATATGCCGATGGCGCCGATGGCGGTGAAAACCATCGTGACCTCCGACCTTGCGGCGAATATCGCAAAGAAATACGGTTGCCGCATTGCCGAGGTGCTGACCGGTTTCAAATATATCGGTGAGCAGATCGACAAGCAGGTGGCGGCAGGCCACCCCGAAAACTACATTTTGGGATTTGAGGAAAGTTATGGTTACTTGGCAGGCACCCACGTGCGCGATAAGGATGCGGTGGTGGCATCCATGCTCATTTGCGAAATGGCGGCATATTACAACGCCGAGGGGCGTTCGCTCATCACCGTGTTAAAGGATTTGTATGCGGAGCACGGGGTGTATCGCCACAGCCTGTTGAATGCGGAGTTTGAGGGCGCGCAAGGCATGGCGACCATGAAGGCGCTGATGGAAGGTTTGCGTGCTAACCGTCCCACCATGCTTGGCGGTTTGAAGGTGGTGGCATTTGCGGATTACCGCGAATCGGTCAGCATCGATCTTACGAGCGGAGACACCGCCGCCATCGACCTGCCGAAATCCAACGTGCTCTCCTACAAACTGGAGGGGAATAACAACATCATCATCCGTCCTTCCGGTACCGAGCCGAAGGTGAAGGCGTATATCACCGCCACGGGTGCGGATATGGCGGCGGCGGAAGCCATGACGGCAACGTTGAAAGAAGCGGCGGCCGTTCTGCTGAAAGCGTAGGGGGAGAAATTAAACCCGAACCCGCCTCGAAGCAGACATTGCTCATAATATCTTCTTACTGTAGTTTTGCGGCAATGTCACCGAGAATGAGCACTACCCGCTCATTCTCCCAATATGGGTAGAATCCTAAAAGATTGGTGCTTTTTGTCCCGTTCGTTCTCGTAAGGCGGAAAGCATTACTTCGCCCGATCGAAACAAAAATCCCTCAAAATCTCCTCGCTTTGAGGTCGCAGATTTTGGAAAGAGCGGATGTTTGTTCAGCTGCGGCAAAAACGCAGCCAATACTCCCGTATTGGCGAGTATTTTAACAATGGATGAGCGAACATCCGCCTTCCCAAAACGGAGTTCGGGTTTGACTGCTGACCCTAAATACAACAAAGAAAGAACGCTGTGTCCAAAGATACAGCGTTCTTTTTATATACCTCTTCAGAATTTGCGCCACACCATCTTGTTCACGATGGCGGTGTAACTTTGAATGAGTTTCACCACTTTGGTGGACACGTTCTGATCCACGTATGCCGGCACGTCGATGCCGTCATCTCCGTTTTGATGCATGCTCACCGCAAGATCCACCGCCTGCATCACCTGATCGGAGGAAATGCAACCGATCACGAACACGCCCTTATCCATCGCTTCGGGACGTTCGGTCGAGGTGCGGATGGACACTCCCGGGAACTTGAAGAACGCGCTCTCTTCGGGAAGTGTGCCGCTGTCGGACACCACGCAGTAGGCGTTCTGTTGCAGTTTGTTGTAATCGAAGAAGCCGAGCGGTTGATGCTGGATCACGCGGCGATCGAATTGGAAACCGCGCAATTCAATGAACTTCTTGCTGCGCGGATGGCAGGAGTAGAGGATGGGCATATCGTAGGTTTCTGCCATCTTGTTCACCGCGTTCATCAGCGAGAAGAAGTTTTGCTCGTTGTCAATGTTTTCTTCGCGGTGGGCAGAGAGCAGAATGTACTTGCCGGCTTCAAGCCCCAGATCGTCGAGCACGGTGCTCTTTTCGATGTTTTCGAGGTTCTGCGACAGCACTTCTGCCATGGGTGAGCCGACCACATAGGTCTGCTCCGGCTTCGCACCCGATGCGAGAATGTAGCGGCGCGCGTGTTCGGAATAGCAGAGATTCACGTCGCTCGTGATGTCCACAATGCGGCGGTTGGTCTCTTCAGGCAGGCATTCGTCCTTGCAACGGTTGCCGGCTTCCATGTGGAAGATCGGGATGTGCAAACGCTTTGCCGAAATGGCAGACAGGCAGGAGTTGGTATCGCCCAAAATAAGCAGCGCATCGGGTTTGATTTGGTTCATCAGTTTGTAGGAACAGTTGATGATGTTGCCGATGGTGGCACCCAGATCATCGCCCACTGCATCCATATACACTTCGGGCGGAGCGAGTTTCAGATCGTCAAAAAAAACACCGTTCAAGTTGTAATCGTAGTTTTGCCCCGTATGTGCCAAAATACAGTCAAAATATTGGCGGCACTTGTTGATGGTGGGCACCAAACGGATGATCTCGGGACGCGTGCCCACGATGACCAACAGTTTCAGACGCCCGTTGTTCTTAAATTGTACGTCGCTGTAATCGGTTTTAATACTCATGATTCTACCACCTCAAAAAAAGTATCGGGATGTGCAGGGTCAAAGGATTCGTTCGCCCACATGACCGTAATGAGATCTTCTGTATCCGACAGGTTGATAATGTTGTGCGTGTAACCGGGCAGCATGTGAACGGCTTCGATCTTGTCGCCCGATACTTCAAAATTCAGCACGTCGTCGGTGCCGACTTTGCGTTGTTGAATGAGGCCGTGCCCCGAAACCACAATGAAAAATTCCCATTTGGTGTGGTGCCAGTGTTGCCCTTTGGTGATGCCGGGTTTGGAAATGTTCACCGACACCTGGCCGCATTTGTCGGTTTTGAGCAGTTCGGTGAAGGAACCGCGCGCATCCACGTTCATCTTCAAGGGGAAAATCGCCTTCTCTTTTGGGAGATAGGACAGGTAGGTGGAATACAGTTTCTTCGAAAAACTGCCGCAGGGGATTTCGGGGATCAAAAGCGTTTGCGGCTGCGCCTTGAAAGTGTGCAGCAGATCCACAATCTCGCCCAGTGTGACACGGTGGGTAACAGGAACAGCACAAAAGCGTCCGTCCTCGCACGGCACGGCTTGCAAGCCGTCATATTCACAGCGGTGGGGCGCGCCTGCGAGTGCCGCCAGCATTTCCTCAATCAGATCGTCGATATACAAGAGTTCCAGTTCCACCGACGGGTCGTTCACCGTGATGGGCAGATCGTTTGCCACGTTGTTACAGAAGGTTGCTACCGCGCTGTTGTAATTCGGGCGGCACCATTTACCGAACAGGTTGGGGAAACGGTAGACATACACAAGCGCCCCCGTTTCGGCGGCATAGGTGAAGAAGAGATCTTCGCCTGCTTTTTTACTGCGCCCGTATTCGCCGTCATACCGCCCGATGAGGGTGGCTTGCAACGAGGAGGAGAGCATCACGGGGCAGGTGTTGCCGTGTGTTTTCAAGGTGTTGAGCAAGGTTTCGCCAAAGCCGAAGTTGCCTTGCATAAACTCTTCGGTGTTTTGCGGGCGGTTCACCCCCGCCAGATTGAACACAAAATCGCAATCGGCACACGCAAGTCGGAGGCCAAGCGGTCT
>JAZNTC010000062.1:0-3853 GCA_045591605.1 Acutalibacteraceae bacterium
ACGATTTCTAATTTCCCGGCAGATTTCTTTCGGATGAGCAAGAGTTAATTAGAGAAGTTATTTGAGCGCGCTTCTGATGCGTTTATTGCTCGCATGTATGATGTTCCTCAGTATCAAGTTGAAAAGCGGCGAGATGATTTCGGCATTAAGCAATTAATGAATACTTTGAACCGGATGGAGCGTGAAGATGAGACCGCACAAATCTTTAAAGAAATACTGAGAATTGTGTCAAACGAGTATAATAATGGCAACTTTCCACATACTAACTCCACACCATTAAATAGTGAAAAGGAGTTTTTATATATGAAAGCAACTGGAATCGTTAGAAGAATCGACGACCTTGGTCGTGTGGTTATTCCCAAGGAGATTCGCCGCACGATGAGAATCCGTGAGGGAGACCCGTTGGAGATCTTCACGAACAACGACGGGGAGGTCGTGTTCAAGAAGTATTCCCCGATGGGGGAACTGGGCACCTTTGCGGCACAGTATGCCGAGGTGATGGCACGCGCAATGGGGCAGGCCGTGGTGGTGAGCGACCGCGACCGCATCATTGCCGTCGCCGGTGCGCCGAAGAAGGATCTGCTGGAACGTCCCGTGTCTGCTATGCTGGAGAGCGCGATGGAACAACGCCGTCCGCACCTGGCGCGCGCCGGGGAGAGCGAGCGTATGCCGGCGGTGGAAGGGGGAGACCGCTTTGTGGCGGCAGGGATGCCCATCATCTCGGCAGGCGACGTGATCGGCAGCGTGTGTTTGCTGTTACCCGAGAGCGGTGCGTTGCCGGGCGAGGGGGACATCAAAATGGTGCAGGTAGCCGCCGCCTTTTTGGGAAAACAAATGGAGGAATGATTGACAACCGCGCCGTTTTCTGCAATACTAACAGTATCAAAGGAGGCGGCACGTTATGAATATTTGGCATAATATTAACCCCAAACGCATCACCAAAGAGGACTTTGTCGCGGTGATCGAAATTGAAAAAGGCAGTAAGTGCAAGTATGAGTTGGACAAGGAGACCGGCATTTTGATGCTGGATCGCATTTTGTACACCTCCACCCACTATCCTGCGAACTACGGCTTCATTCCGCGCACCTTTGCGGATGACCTCGATCCGCTGGACGTGTTGGTGCTGTGCTCCGAGCCGCTGCATCCCATGACCTCGGTGCGGTGCTATCCCATCGGGGTTATCACGATGATCGATAACGGGCGGTATGACGAGAAGATCATCGCCATCCCGTTCGGCGATCCCACCTACAATTCCTACAAAGACATTTCCGAAATTCCGCGCCACATTTTTGCAGAGATGTCCCACTTCTTCCGCGTGTATAAGGAACTGGAAGACAAAGAGACGGCGGTGAACGAAGTGCTGGGCGCCGAAGCAGCGCAAAACGTGATCGCGCAGGCGATCAACGGGTATATCGAGAATTACTGTAAATAAAAACAAAAAAAGGAAGTCGAGCACCACGTGGTGTTCGACTTCCTTTTTTAATATTCCTGTTTTGCCTTCAACAGCGCGCGGATGTGGCGGAAGGTGGCGTCCTCGCCCTCTTCTTTCAGCATCACAAGCCACGATTCCAACAAGTCGGAAGTGGCAGGGTGAATCGCACGGGTGGGCTTACCTTTTTCAAAATAGGCGATGGGGTGCGCATCGGTATAGTTCGCACCTTGGTACACCTTACTTGCCGCCACGCGGTCACAAAACATCTCCGCCACAAAAATGAGCGGCATTTTCACGGGGGTCATCACGTGGGTGACGGGATCGTAATCCGTCCAGTATTCAAAGTGATGACGGTTGCGCCCTTTGTGATGAATCCACGCGGTGGAATACCCTATGGTGCGGCGCTCGATTTCGTTCGGACTGCGTTCGCCCACAAAGTATTTGGCACCGGGCAAAAATTCGGTGGGGGTGTATTTCGACAAATCGTGCAATAAACCGCGCCACAGAATGCCTGTCTTGGCACAGTGGGCAATCACACGGCGGCGATGCCGAAACACGGTGCGAAAATGCTTGATCGGATGTGCCATAATATCCCCCTTAATATTGTGTGAGATGACCCTCTGTGCGCAGGGCAGGATAGCCCCATTGCCGCAACACTTCATACACACCCACCGCCACCGTGTTGGAGAGGTTGAGTGAGCGCGCGGCATCGTTGGCGATCATCGGCAGCCGCACACAGGAGTCGGGATGGTCGTGCAACAGCCATTCGGGAAGACCGGCCGTTTCTTTGCCGAACACCAAATACGCCCCGTCGGGATAGGTCATATCCGAATGGATATGGGTGCCTTTGGTGGTGAAAAAGAAGAAGGGACCGTTGTTCTTTTCCAAAAAATCGTTCAGATCTTTGTAATAGGTGATGTCCAGTAAGTGCCAGTAGTCCAGTCCTGCACGCTTGAGTTTACGATCGTCAATGCGGAACCCCAGCGGTTCCACCAAATGCAACCGCGCACCCGTCGCCGCGCAGGTACGAGCAATGTTGCCCGTGTTCTGCGGAATCTCGGGTTCTACCAGCACAATGTTCAAGGTAGGCTTACACATGGCTTTGCAACAACTGCGCACAGCCCGTCACCGTCACGGTCATGCCGGCAGGAACGAAGGCAGACGCACCTTTCTTTAAGGTCAGGGAGGTGGTGCCGTCGGTGAGGGTGGCATCGCCGTCCAGGCAGAGAAGCGACACAAAGGTGTCCGCTTTGCCGAAAGTGACGGTACTGTCCACGTTCACGATGTCGGCGGTGAAGAGGTCACAGCTTGCGAGTGCACGCACCGTGCCGCCCTCCACCGCGGTGACTTCGCCCGTTTGACCGTAGGGGTGCGCGGGCGGCGTGGGAACGGTCACGTCCACCGCTTTGTCCACGTGCAACGCACGCGGTTTGCTGTCGGCACCCAAGCGACCGTAGTCGGACACGCGATAGGTGGTGTTGGAGTTCTGTTGCACTTCGGCAATCAGAATCCCCTTGCCGATGGCGTGCAGGGTGCCGGCTTCAATGAAGAAGACGTCCCCCTTTTTCACGGGGACAAAGTTGCACACGTCGGGCAGGGTGTCTGCCTCGATCTGTGCGCGCAGTTCCTCTTGGGTGAGGGTGGTGTTGAAACCGTAAATCAGCTCGGCACCCGGCTCGCAATCCACCACGTACCACATCTCGGTCTTGCCGAACTCGCCTTCCACGCGCAGGGCATATTCGTTATCGGGGTGCACCTGCACCGACAGGCGATCCTTGGCATCGATCAGTTTGATCAGCAGGGGGAAATAGGGGAACGCGGCGGCTTTTTTGCCGATCGCGGCATCGCCCCACAGGGCCAACACGTCGGTCAGCGTTTTGCCTGCCAGCGCACCGTTCGCTACCACCGAAGCACCGTCCTTGTGGCAGGAAAGCACCCACGCTTCCGCCGCAATGTCCTTGTCGGTGGGATAGCCGTATTCGGTTTTGAGCCGCGTGCCGCCCCACAGATAATCGGTCATGTGAGGGGTAAGCAACAAGGGATACATCGTCATAACACACTAATCCTTTATTCTGAATGTCTTGTTTCCTATTGTAACGCAAAATCCGCAATTTGGCAAGTTGTTTTCCGCATATTTTCGGCACGGTATGCCACACTACGATAAAAGAAAGGAGTGTTGGGACGTGAGCCGAATGCTTTGCGGATTTTTTAAAGGTCTGACGGTCGGAATTGTGGCAGGCGGTATGCTGGGTGTGTTGCTGACGTGCTATATGCACCGCAACCGCCGTGGACTCAAACGCAACGTGGGTCACGCGCTGCACACGGTGGGGGATCTCGCCGACAGCGTGCTTGGGATGTTCTGATTTGCATGGTGCAAATGCAGGTTTGTCGAACAATGTCGAAAGGACAAGAAAAAAAGCG
>JAZNTC010000063.1:0-9830 GCA_045591605.1 Acutalibacteraceae bacterium
GCCGGCACCCACCAGCATATCGGGGCAGGCTTCGCGCATCAGACGGATGGCAGTATCGGCACCCGCGGCACGGAAGGTGACCTCTGCCACGGGTACGTCGCCTGCGCACAGAGCGCGTGCGAGCGGCGCGGCATCACGTTCGGGGTTGTTCAGTTTAATGACCGGCACCACGCCGATCGCGGAAATACGCTCATTGATAGTATTCATAACGATCGCTCCTTTGATTCACAGAATATCACATCACGTGACAAAACGCAACAGAAAGTGTCGATTACACACCCGAATACGCGGAGAAACCGCCGTCGATCGGGAGCACCACACCGGTGATGAAACCGGCCGCTTTTTCGTTCAGGAGGAACAACAGACCGCCTTCCAGTTCTTCGCTTTCGCCGAAACGCCCCATCGGGGTGGCCGCCAAGATCTTGCCGGTGCGCGCGGTGGGGGTGCCGTCCTCGTTCCACAGCAGTTTCGCGTTCTGCTTGGTGGAGAAGAAGCCGGGCGCGATGGCATTCACACGGATGCCCACGCGCGAGAAGTGCACCGCCAACCATTGGGTGAAGTTGGAGATCGCCGCTTTGGCACCCGAATAGGCAGGGATCTTGGTGAGCGGCGTGTAGGCGTTCATGGAGGAGATGTTCAAGATGGAGCAACCGTCACGGCCCACCATCTGTGCAGCAAACGCCTGGGTGGGAATGAGGGTGCCGAAGAAGTTCAAGTTGAACACGAAGCCCACGCCGTCCGCTTCCAGATCAAAGAAACTCTTGGTGTCGGCATCAATGTCACCGAGCTCAAAATACTCTTTGTCGGTGGTGGCACGGGGGTTGTTGCCGCCGGCGCCGTTCACCAAAATGTCGCACGGACCGAAATCGGCAGCCACTTCGGCGGCCACTGCCCGGCACACCGCTTTATCCAGCACGTTGCACGCATAGGCTTTTGCCACGCCGCCTTCTGCCACGATCGCATCCGCCACGGCACGCGCCGCATCCACGTTCAAGTCAAGCAGAGCCACTTTGGCGCCTGCACGGGCGAGCACCACGGAAAAATGACTGCACAGCACACCGCCAGCACCCGTAACGACTGCCACTTTGCCCGAAAGATCGGTGTTCAAAACATTCGCTTTCATACTCAAAGATCTCCTTTAATTTAATTTATCCAGCATATCCCACACGCCGAGCATATACATAATGCCCAGAGCGCGGTCATACAAGCCGTAACCGGGGCGCACCGTGCCCGGACCTTCGCCCCACAGATGGCGACCGTGGTCGGGACGGATGTAGCCTTCGTATCCGCAGTCGTGATACGCTTTCAGAATATCGAGGATGCCCGTGTCGCCGTCGCAATCGCGGTGGCTCGCTTCGGAGAAATCGCCGTTTTCAAAGTGTTTCACGTTGCGGATGTGGGCAAACGCAATGCGGTCGCAATGGCGACGCACGATGTCGGCCACACAGGTGTCGGGGTTGGCGTTCAAACTGCCGGAGCATAGGGTCAGGCAGTTGCAGGGGTGATCCACCATTTTGAGGAAACGGTTGATGCTCGGCTCGTCCACCAACAGACGGGGCAGACCGAAGATGTCCCACGGCGGATCGTCCATGTGGATCGCCATTTTGATGTCACATTCCTCGCAGGTGGGCATCAACGCTTCCAGGAAGTATTTGAGGTTCGCCCACAGCTTTTCGTGATCCACCCCTTCGTAGGCGCGGAACAACTCGTCCAGTTTCGCCATGCGCTCAGGTTCCCATCCGGCGAAGGACATATTGTATTTTTCGGTGAAATCCAAAATGTAATTCGCCATGGCGTTGTAGTCATCCTGGATCATACCCTTTTCGTAAAACAGTGCGGTGGAACCGTCCCCCACGGGGTGGAACAGGTTGGAGCGCGTCCAGTCGAAGATGGGCATGAAGTTGTAGCAGATGACCTTTACACCGAACTTGCTCAAATTGCGAATGGTCTGTTTGTAGTTTTCAATGTACTGGTCACGCGTGGGCAGACCGATCTTGATGTCGTCGTGCACGTTGACCGATTCCACCACGTCCATGTTGAACCCATATTCGTCCAACTGACGTTTGACTTCGGCAATCTCGTCGATTTCCCAGATCTCACCCGGCATTTTGTGGTGCAATGCCCACACGATCGAGGTCACACCGGGAATCTGCTTAATGTCCGAAAGGGAGATGTTGTCGTTTCCTTCGCCATACCAGCGAAAGCCCATTTGCATCGGCATGGTTGTTCCTCCTTACAGCCCAAAATAACGCTTGGCGTTGTTGTAACAAATATCCTGCACCAGACCGCCGAGGGTGGGAATGTCGGCAGGGTATTCGCCGTTTTCCACCCAGCCGCCGATCAGTTCGCACAGAATGCGGCGGAAATATTCGTGACGGGTGTAGCTCAAGAAACTACGGGAGTCGGTCAGCATGCCGACAAAGTTGCCCAGAATGCTCAAGTTGGCAAGGCTCGTGAGCTGATCGATCATACCCTGCTTGGTGTCGTTAAACCACCACGCACTGCCGTGTTGCAGTTTGCCGGCAATCTCGCTGCCTTGGAACGCACCGATGATGGTGTCGAGGAAAGCGTTGTCCCCGGCGTCCAAACTGTACAGAATGGTGCGAGGCAACGCATTGTTCGCATACAGCGTATCCAACAGTTTCGCCACGGCCGCCGACCCGTTATCGGGACCGATGCAGTCGAAGCCGGTGTCGGGACCGAGGGTGCGGAACATCGTGGAGTTGGGGTTGCGCAGACAGTTGTAGTGGATCTGCATCGCCCAGCCGCGGCGCGCGTATTCGTCGGCACAGTAGAGGAGCAGGGTGGTTTTCAGCGCCGCCGCTTCATCGGCGGTGACCGCTTCACCGCGCAGCCCCTTCTTCACAATGGCATCCGCGGTGGCACGGTCACACAGATTGTACACCGCGTGATCCAGGCCGTGGTCACTTGCGCGGCAACCGTGTGCCGCAAAATGCTCAATACGGCGGCCGAGTGCCGCTTCCAGCGAATCGATGCCGTCGATGGTCACGTTCGCCACAGCCGCGAGCTGTGCCACGTATTCAAGCCAACCGGCTTTGTCGATATTCAGCGCTTTGTCGGGGCGGAAGGAGGGAGCCACCGTGGTGGTGATCGAGTCGTCCGCTGCCAATTTTTCGTGCCATTCCAACGAGTCCACGGGATCGTCGGTGGTACCGATGAAGGCGACGTTGCTCTGCGCGATCAAGCCGCGCACGCCCATGTTGGCTTCCTTCAAACGGGAACAGGTGAGTTGCCACACCTCCTCGGCGGTATCGCCCGAAAGGGTGCCCTCATAGCCGAAATACGCTTTGAGTTCCAAGTGACACCAATGATACATCGGGTTGCCGATGGCACGGGGCAGGGTTTCGGCAAACTTTTGGAACTTCTCACGGTCGGGGGCATCTCCCGTGATGTAGCGTTCCTCCACACCGTTGGAACGCATGACACGCCATTTGTAGTGGTCGCCTGCCAACCACACCTGCGTGATGTTTTCGAACCGCTTGTCCTCAAAGATCTCACGGGGACTTACGTGACAGTGATAATCCACGATCGGCATCGCCGCCGCATAGTCGTGAAACAGCGTGCGTGCCGTGGGGGTGGACAGCAAAAAATCCTTGTCCATGAATGCTTTCATAGCCCAACATCTCCTTTTGAACATAATCATTGCATTTTATACATTTGAGTATATCACAAAAAAATTATCAAGATAATTGCGAAAATTGCTTGACATATTGCAAAACGTGCGGTAATATAAGCAATCATTAAACCCGAAAATGTTGCGAGAGGATCTAAAAGGGGAATTTTTATGTTGAACAAAGCACAACGATTTGATCCGCGACAAACCATGCGCCGCGCGGGATTTGAAATCTTCCATTACCGCGACACCCATTTGGGTGACGTGGAATTGCATCACCACGATTTTTATGAGGTATATCTTTTCCTGAGCGGTGAAGTGGACTATTGGGTGGACGGTCGGTTGTATCACCTGCAATCGGGTGATTTGTTGCTCATTAACCCGATGGAGTTTCACCGCCCCGTGGTGAAAGGGGAGGGCGACGTCTACGAGCGTGTGGTCCTTTGGATTGAAAGAAATTATTTGGAAGGGTTTTCCACCGAGGGGGTGAGCCTGACACGGTGCTTTGACCACGCGTTGCCCACCCACACCAACCTGATCCGTCCCTCGTCGCTGTGGAGATCCGATTTGACCGCGCGAATGAATGCGCTGGTGCGTGAATATTACGGGGACGAATACGGCAGTTCGCTGTGTGCCGAGGGGATTTTGTTGCAACTGATGGTGGAACTCAACCGCTTGGCTTTGCAAAATGACGACGGCGCGCAACGGGAGGAATCCTCGCCGCTCGTGAGCAAGGTGCTCGCGTATATCGCGGATCATTACGCCGAGGAAATGTCGCTGGAATCGCTGGCGCAACAGTTTTTTGTGAGCAAATATCACTTGTCCCACGAGTTCAGCCGCACGGTAGGAATCGGTGTGCATCGGTATATCATTCTGAAACGATTGTTGATTGCGAAACAACTGATGACCGACGGCGTGTTGCCGGGCGATGTGTTTGCCGCATGCGGTTTTCGGGATTACACCAATTTTTACCGTGCCTTCAAAGCGGAATACGGCATCAGCCCGCGCGCCTGCGTGGGACGGGATGAGAAGAAATAAGGAAAGCACCCACCGCAGATCCTGCGGCGGGTGCTTTTTTGTTATCCGACGTTCTCTTTCAAATATTCCATCGCTTCCCGGTAGCCTTCAAAACCGTGTCCTGCAATGGTGGTGAGGCAGGCGGCGCGGACATACGAAATTTGGCGAAAATCCTCGCGCCGGCTCACGTCCGAGATATGCACTTCCACAGTGGGGATCGCCACCGCTTTGAGCGCATCGAGCAACGCCACGCTGGTGTGGGTGTATGCCGCCGGATTGAACACAATGCCGTCCACCTGCCCGTATGCCTTCTGAATGCGGTCCACCAGATCTCCCTCGTGGTTGCTTTGATAACAGGTGATCTCCACGTCCAGTTGGGCCGCCCAGACAGCCAGGCGGTCGAGCAGGTCGGCATAGGTGCCGTTGCCGTAGATGGTCGGCTCACGAAGCCCCAGTAGATTCAGGTTCGGACCGTTCAAGATTAAGAGTTTCATAAGGTCATACTCCTTTCGGGGCGCCGAGCAACGGCGCCGCCTTCAACTGTTTCAGACATTCTGCGACCGTTTGGTTGGGTGTGCCCTCGTTTGCTACGGTCAACTCGGCAAAGCGTTTGTAACGGGGAAGCCGTGCTTCGTACATCGCCGCAAGGGCGGCACGGTCTTTCGACAGGGGACGCCCCTCGGTGGCGAGAGCATCCAGCGGACGGGTGAGCCACACGATGCGACCGTTTTGCGCCAAGGGGGCAAAGTTGCGCTCGTCCAGCACCACGCCGCCGCCCGTGGCGATCACCGCGCCGCCGTGCTTGCCGCATTCTTCGGTGATGCGGCGTTCCCAATCGCGGAACAGCGCCTCGCCGCCCTGTCGAAACAGGTCGGAGATGGAGCAGCCAGCGGCACGGACGATCTCTTCGTCCAGATCCACAAACCGCAGATTGAGTTCTTCTGCCAGTCGCTTGCCCACGGTGGATTTGCCGCTGCCCGGCATCCCTGCCAGCACCACGTTGGATTGCCGCGCGGTGAGGGTGCCGAGCACCTCTTCGGTCTTTTCGTCGGGAATGGGTTTGCCCGTAAACAGTTCCGCCGCCACCTTGGCTTGTGCCACCAACATGGGCAGTCCGTTACAGCAGGGGATGCCGCGCGCTTCGGCTTCCAGCATCAAGGCGGTGCGCAGAGGGTTGTAGATCATATCCACAAAACCTTCGCAACGGGGAAACCGTGAAAGCGACAACACGCTGTCGGGACAGTGGGGATACATCCCTATGGGGGTGGTGTTGACCACCAGTTCGGCATCCGCATAGGCGGCGGTATCCTCATACGACACGGTGGTGTCGGTGAGGGTGCGCGAGAGGATCACCGTATCGCGCACACCGAGATCGCGCAGGACCGCCTGCACCGTGCGGCAGACACCGCCGTTGCCGAGCAGGGCGGCTTTTTTGCCGCGCGGATCGATGCCGGCATAACGAAACAGCCAGCAGAGCCCTGCATAATCGGTGTTGTGTCCTGTGATGCGGCGGTGTTCGTCATACACCAGTGTGTTCACACTACCGATGGCTTTCGCCGCAGGGGACAGTGTGTCGCACAGCGGCACCACCGTTTGTTTGTAGGGGATGGTGACGTTCAAACCGCCGATGTCGGGACGGCGAATAAAGGCGGCAATCGCCTCTTCCTCCATTTCGAACAAGCGGTAGTCATACTCTGCCAGCGCGTTGTGGATAGGGGGCGAAAAGCTGTGTGCCAACGTTTTGCCGAGTAATCCGTAAAGCATAAAGTGCCTCCTTAAATCTGCTCGCTGTAATTGCCCAAGAACGCAAAGGTCTCACATTCACGGGCAAGGCTTTGCAGCAGGGTGACCACCTCGGGAGAGAGCACCGATGCTTCAAAATCAAAATAGAACAAGAATTCAAAGTCGCGCCCGGGCAGGGGGCGGCTTTCCAATTTCGTGAGGTTTAATCCCAAGGCGGAGAATTTGGCAATCAATTCATACAAACCGCCCGGACGGTGCGGTGCGCTGAGCATCAAGCTGATGCGGTTGGCACCCGGATAGATGTGCAGATCCTTTTGGATGCAGATGAACCGCGTGTGGTTGTTATCGCTGTTTTGAATGTGTTCGGCAATCGGTTTCAAGCCATACAGTGCCGCACATTGCGGCGAGGCGATGGCGGCGATATCGTGCCGTCCCGATTGCGCCACAGACTGTGCCGCCACGGCGGTGTTGGGCGCCACCGTGACGTTGATGCCCGGCAGGCCCTTCAAAAATGCGCCGCATTGCCCGATCGCCTGCTCGTGCGAGGTGATCTCGCGGATGTCCCGGAGTTTGGTGCCGGGCAGGGCGAGCAGCTGGTGATTCACGTTCAACCGCACACTGCGGATGATGTGAAACTTTTTGCTTTTCATCAGTTCATACACCGCGCTGACCGAGCCGTTGGAACTGTTTTCGATCGGCAATACACCGTAACGGCACAAGCCGCTTTCCACCGCATCGAACACGTGCTCGAACGAGCGAAAATACAAGATGTCCCCTGCCGGAAAAAGGCGGCACGCCGCTTGGGAGGAATAGGCGCCTTCCACCCCTTGGCAGGCAACGGTGCCGTCGGTGGGGAACAGCGGAGGTGTTTCGGTCAGGGCGCGGCGGATTTCATCTGCCAACTCACCCTCTTCGGTGAGCAGTTGCTCTTGATGTGAACAACTGAGATCGATCAAGGTGGAATAGAGCATACGGGCGTAACCCGAAAATTCACCGGCGTCTTTTGCCACACGGGACAAAATGGCGCGTTCGCGTTCGGGATGGCGAAGCGGCAGGTTTTGCCCGCGCTTACACTCCGCCACTTTGCCGACCAGTTCCATGCGGCGGCAAAACGCTTCCAGCAGCACTTTGTCGGTTTTATCGATTTCCACACGGATCTCTTCCAACGTCATACAATCACATCCCCTTTGCTTTCCAGTAACATATCGAGCAGCGTGAGTGCCACCGCGGCTTCCACCACGGGCACAGCGCGCACCGCCACGCACGGGTCGTGGCGACCTTTGATTGTCAGCGTTTCCACTTCTCCCGTGGAAAGGCGCAAGGTCTCTTGCGGTTTGGCGATGGAGGGGGTGGGCTTGAACGCCACACGCAACACGAGCGGCATCCCGTTGGTGATACCGCCCATAATACCCCCTGCGTGGTTGGTGGCGGTGACAATGCGGTCGCCGTCCTTGCGATAGGGGTCGTTGTGCTCACTGCCGCGCATCTGCGCGGCGGCAAACCCTGTGCCGAACTCCACACCGCGCACGGCAGGAATGCCGAAAAGGGTGGATGCCAAGCGGTTTTCCGCACCGTCATACAGCGGCTCGCCCAAACCCCACGGCAGACCGATGGCGGCACATTCCACCACACCGCCCACCGAATCACCGTCGGCGGCGGCTTCGCGGATGATCGCCGTCATCCGTGCGGCCGCCTCTTCGCTCAAGGTGGCAGGGATGCCGTGGGCAGGACGGCACAGGTCGTCGGCCGTGACGTTCACGGGATCAAACGGGGTGTCCCATTCGGTGCCCACACACGCCAGATGCGCGCCCACCGTGATGCTGTTTTTTTGAAGAATTTGCAGGGCAATACCGCCTGCCACACACATCGGGGCGGTCAACCGTGCGGAAAAATGTCCGCCGCCGCGCAGATCGATCGACGCGCCGTATTTCATTCTGGCAGGCAGATCGGCGTGGGAGGGACGCGGTTGATCCAACAAGTTGGCGTAATCCCCCGAACGGGTGTTGGTGTTTTGAATGACAGCACACAGGGGGGCACCATCGGTCTTGCCGTCGGTCAGCCCCGAAAGGAAGAGGGGGGCATCCGCTTCACGGCGCGGTGTGGACAGCATGCCGCCCGGTGCACGGCGTGCCATGAAACGGGTGAGTGCATCCATATCCACAAGAAAGCCTTTGGGAAAGCCCTCCGCCACCACGCGGATGTCCTCGCCGTGGGATTCGCCCGATATCGCAATTTTCAAGCGTTTGCCGAATTGTGACGTCATTTCACACGTCCCCCTAACTGTTCGTAATGAGTGAAAAAGGCAGGGTAGGATTTTCCCACCGCCTCGCTTTGCAGAATCGTAACATCGCCGTGTGCCACGGTGGCGGCGAGCGCCGCCGCCATCACCAGACGGTGATCGTTTTGGCTGTCCACCGTGCCGCCGCCGATTGCACCGCCGTGCACAATCAGGCTGTCGTCGGTTTCCTCCGCTTGCACCCCAAGAGAGGCGAGCAACGTCGCCATACCGTGAAGGCGATCACATTCCTTCAAACGGCAACGGGCGGCGTTGAAAAGCCGTGTGGTGCCGTGTGCCGCCGCCGCAACAACGGCGAGCGGTGGGAGCAGATCGGGGATGTTTTCCATATCCACCTCGATGCCGCGCAAGGCGGCAGGGGAGGCGGTGACGGTATCCCCGTCCCAACACACATCGGCGCCGAACTGCTGTAACAGCGAAAGAATGGCGCGGTCGCCCTGCGCCGACTGAACATCCAGCCCCGTGAGGGTGAGAGGACGGCTGATCGCCCCCATACTCAACCAAAACGCCGCGTTGGACCAATCCCCTTCCACCGTAAGGTCAGAGGGGGTGCGGTAGGACACAGCGTTTGGTGTAAAGGTGCTTCCGTTGACATCGACAGTCACGCCGAAACGTGTCATGGTGCGCAGGGTCATGTCCACGTATCCCACCGATTGCAGCGGGGTGGACAGCACGACCCGTGACGGCTCGTTGATACGCGGCAATGCCAGCAAAAGTCCCGTAATATACTGAGACGAAACGTCCCCCCGAATGGTGAAATCGCCGCCCGACAGCCGCCCGTGCAAGGTGAGCGGCAAAGACGGCGAAGTGGCACTCACCCCATGAGTCGACAAGGTAGTGAGCAGTTCACCGATGGGACGCCTTGGCAACCGCCCGTGCCCGACAAAGGTGGCATCGCATCCAAGTGCCGCCGCAATCGGCAACAAAAACCGCAGGGTAGATCCGCTTTCACCGCAATCTAAGACGGGTGATTTTGCGGGGGTAGTTATCGGGGATACGCTACACAAGCCGTTTTTATGCGTAATGGTGGCGCCGAGTGCCGAAAGGCAGGATATGGTGGCGTCGATATCCGCCGAGGTGGCGGCAAGTGGAAAGGCGGTTGCCTTGTCACTCAAAGCGGCGCAAATGAGCACGCGGTGA